>JAAYHP010000602.1 GCA_012735355.1 Lysinibacillus sp.
ATATATGGCCGTTGGTAGAGTTTGGGTTTTCCCTGGTATATTCCCAGCAAACATTAATGTCGCTCCAAATTCTCCGAGAGCCCTGGCAAAACTTAAAATTCCACCAGTAATCAATGCTTTGGAAGCTAAAGGAAGGGATATGTACCAAAAAACTTTCCATTCATTGGCACCATCCATTCTTGCAGCATCTTCTAAATCGCGATCAATTGATAAAAAGCCCGATTTTGCAGATTGATACATGATTGGAAAAGAAACAACAACAGCGCTAATCACAGCAGCAACCCACGTAAACATTATCGGTTGATGGAAAATCCATTCAATCGTTTGCCCTACTACACTCCCACGACCAAAAATGATGATTAATAAAAATCCTACAACCGTTGGAGGAAGCACCATCGGAATCATTAATACAGTTTCAACAATCGCTTTCCCTTTAAATTCCTTTTGTCCAATCATTCGTCCACAAAATGTTCCTATAATAATGACGAAAAACGTTGCAACGCTCGCTATTTTTAGTGATAAATAAATAGGACTTAAAAATTGTTCAGATAAAATATTATTGAATAGAGAATCCATATTGTTCAAACACCTTTATCGCCTCATCCGTTTGAAGATATTTATAAAAGTCCTTCGCTCCTTCGTAATTTTTTGATTCTTTAATGACACCTAACGGGTAAACAATTGGTGAATGGGCACCTTTTTCAAATTCTTCCACAATATCAACTTTACTTGATGTTAAAGCATCCGTTTTATATACAATGCCCGCTTCCACATTCCCCGTTTCGACGTAAGTTAATACTTGTGTAACATCTTTTGCATAAACAATTTTTCGTTCTACCTTATTCCAAAGTTCCATACTTTCTAGCGCTTCTTTTCCGTACTTTCCTGCTGGAACAGTTTCAACGATACCTATTGATATATAGTCTACCTCTTCTTTCGTTAAATCTTCAATACTATTAATCTTTTTATCTTCTTTCGGCACAATTAATACAAGGGAGTTTCCGAGTAAGTCCACTCCATCCTCTTTTGCAATTTTTCCTTCTTCAACTAAAAGATCAAATTTGTCTTCAGCAGCGGAGAAGAATAAATCTACCGGAGCACCTTCTGAAATTTGCTGTTGCAACGAACCTGAACCACCATAGTTAAAATGGATCGTGACATTTTCATGTTCCTTTTCATAAGCAACTTTTATTTCATGTAAAGCATTTTTCAAACTAGCAGCTGCTGATACGGTTAATTCGATATTGTTATTCGTCGCGCTCTCCTCTGTTGAACAAGCTGATAAAACAATCAACAACAATCCAATAGTAAGGATTGCTAGTTTTCTCATATTCTCCACTCTTTTCCATTTCAAACAATACGTTTTTCAGTATTTTTATCAAAGAAATGTATTTTTTCAGTATTCAATGCAATTGAGATTTCTTGTCCATCTTCCAAAGAAATATCCGAACTCGTTTTTATAATAAAAGGCTGATTATTTGACGTGGTATAAATAAGCCTTTCTGCACCTAACAATTCTGTTTTATCAATTTTAACCTTAAAAGTTGACTCTTGTTTCCTTCTCGATTGTATTTGAATATCTTCCGGCCGTATTCCAAGGATAATTTCCTTCTGTAAATCATAGTTTGCTAATACTTTTACCATCTCTTCAGGAATCGGTATCTTATGATTCCCAACGATACATTCTCTCCTATGGAATTTACATGTAAAAAAATTCATGCCTGGAGAACCAAGAAATTGAGCAACAAAAAGATTGTTCGGCTTGCGATATACCTCTTCCGGCTTCCCTACTTGTAAAACTTGTCCATCTTTCATTACGACGATGCGATCTCCCATCGTCATCGCTTCCGTTTGATCATGGGTAACATATATAAACGTTTTTTCTAATTTTCTATGTAAATTGATTATTTCATTGCGCATTTGAAAACGAAGGGAAGGATCTAAATTCGATAGCGGTTCATCCATTAAAAACAGTTCCGCTTTTCGCACCATCGCTCTCCCTAAAGCAACCCTCTGTTTTTCCCCACCGGAAAGTTCCATGGAATTCGTTGTTAATAAATGGTCTATCCCAAGTAAACTCGCTACTTGTTTTACCCGTTTATCGATTTCCCTTTTAGGAATTTTCTGCATTTTTAATCCAAAAGAAAGGTAGCTATATACATTCATATGAGGATAAATGGCATAGTTTTGAAAAACAAAGGCAAAGTTTCGAGTTTTCGATGGAACATCATTTATCTTTTTTCCATCATAAATGATCTTACCTTCCGTCACCGATTCTAAGCCAGCAATCATTCGCAATAAGGTGGACTTGCCACACCCTGAAGGACCTACAATCACAATAAATTCATTTGGGAGAATTGTTAGATTAAAATTGTGAACAGCATAGTTATCTTTATATACTTTCGAAATATGTAGTAATTGTAATTCAGCCAAAAGATCACTTCCTCTAATTTAATGTAAAAGAGGCGTCGATAAAAATATATTAGGGATTTCCCTTGAATTTATGATATAACATAATAGACGATGACGATATGAATCATTGCTAAAAGTGGAAATCCAAACGTAAATCGAGCATGTTTCGTTTTATGACGGAACACATACATTCCTACTAAACCACCGCAAGCTCCTCCAACGATAGCGAGAGTGAATAACGTTTTTTCTGAAATGCGCCATTTGTTATTTTTTGCACGGGATTTATCGATTCCCATTAAAATAAAAGAGATTACTGATAATGCTATTATATATATAATCAGTAGGTTATTCATCCTTTTCCTCCTAAGAAAAAAAGCTGATAGGATTTAACCTACCAGCCTTTATATTAGCTTGTCTTTATTTGAAATAAGAAATTCTTATTTGTTAGCAGCTTTTTTTGCTTCTTCAGCAAGTTGTGCGAAAGCCTGTGCATCGTTTACTGCTAAATCAGCTAACATTTTACGGTTCACTTCGATACCAGCTTGTTTTAAACCGTACATTAAACGGCTGTATGAAAGACCGTTTTGACGAGCAGCTGCGTTGATACGTGTAATCCATAATTTACGGAAGTCACGTTTCTTTTGACGACGGTCACGGTATGCGTATTGACCTGATTTCATTACAGCTTGGTTTGCTGTTCTATATAAAGTGTGTTTTGAACCGAAATAACCTTTAGCTAATTTTAATACTTTTTTACGACGCTTGCGCGCCACATTTCCACCTTTTACGCGTGGCATATGAATTCCCTCCTGCTATTCTCATCGAATATTAAATTTTTATTTAAACGTTCAATTATTTTTTGTAAACAAGTAAAGTACGAATACGTTTGTAGTCACCAGAAGTCATTACTTTTGCTTTACGAAGGTGACGTTTTTGTTTCGTTGTTTTATTTGCAGCTAAGTGGCTACCGTAAGCACGGTCAAATTTGAATTAACCTGTACCCGTTCTTTTGAAACGCTTAGCAGCGCCACGATGAGTTTTCATTTTTGGCATTGTATTTCCTCCTAAACCTAATTCTTTAAATTATTTTTCGTTCTTTGGTGCAAGCACTAAAAACATGCTTCGGCCTTCCATCTTTGGCTTTTGTTCTACTACCGCGATGTCGGCACAAGCTTCAGCAAAACGATCTAATACGCGTTGTCCAATTTCTTTATGCGTAATTGCACGACCTTTGAAACGCAATGTACATTTTACTTTATCTCCTTTTTCAAGGAATTTAATAGCGTTTCGAAGCTTCGTTTGGAAATCGTGTTCATCAATTGTAGGGCTTAAACGTACCTCTTTCATATTGATGACTTTTTGATTTTTACGAATTTCGCGCTCTTTCTTTTGCTGTTCAAACTTAAACTTACCATAGTCCATGATGCGTGCGACTGGTGGCTTAGCTTGAGGTGCCACAAGGACAAGATCCAAGTTTGCACGAGCGGCAATTTCCAACGCTTCATAACGGGATTTAATTCCTAGTTGATCACCGTTTTGATCGATTACACGAAGTTCACGTGCGCGTATCCCTTCGTTTACGTAAATGTCTTTGCTAATAGAAATCCACCTCCAAGGTTGTGTCGCGAATACATGGTTTGGGATATCCCCGGTTGAACGGTACATTGATTCTGTTATGTCCATAAAAAAAGACGGACATTCCAGAAGATGTCCGCCCGCTAGTTAAAACGCAAAAAAAGCGTATTAATTTTCATGTGTTAAAAACCTGTCAACAACCCTTTGCGTCGAACCAGGTGAGAAGCGGGCAGCCTCTACTTCAACCACAAACAAGTATTCATAACCTAAATAATTGTAACACTCAAATGAATTGCTGTCAACTATAAATTTTACACTCTTGCGTCTTTTTTGATGTCTTCAAGGAATTGATCGAAAGCAACTGTTTCAGAATCTTTCGAACCGTAGCGACGAATATTCACCGCTCCAGCTTCCATTTCTTTATCCCCTAATACTAACATGTAAGGGATTTTTCTCATTTGCGCTTCACGGATTTTATAACCCATTTTTTCTTCACGTAAATCGATTTCTACACGGATACCTGCTTGACGAAGTTTTTCTTCCACTTCTTTTGCATATTCGAAGTGAACTTCATTCGATACAGGAATAACAACTGCTTGCACAGGAGCTAACCATGTTGGGAAGGCACCTTTATACTCTTCAATTAAGAATGCCACAAAGCGCTCCATCGTTGATACAACACCGCGGTGAATTACGACTGGACGATGATGTTTTCCATCTTCACCGATGTATGTTAAATCGAAACGTTCTGGTTGTAAGAAGTCTAGTTGAACCGTTGATAATGTTTCTTCTTTACCAATCGCTGTTTTTACTTGCACGTCTAATTTCGGACCGTAGAAAGCAGCTTCCCCTTCAGCTTCAAAATATTCCAGACCTAATTCATCCATCGCTTCTTTTAACATGCTTTGCGCTTTTTCCCACATTTCATCGTCATCATAATATTTTTCTGTATCTTGTGGGTCACGATAAGATAGACGGAAGCGATAGTCAGTTAATTCAAAGTCTTTATACACATCTAAAATTAAATTAACAACACGTTTAAACTCTTCTTTAATTTGGTCTGGACGAACGAAAATATGCGCGTCGTTTAAAGTCATTCCACGAACCCGTTGTAATCCAGATAATCCACCAGAAGATTCATAGCGGTGCATCATTCCTAATTCCGCGATACGAATCGGTAATTCACGATAAGAATGCATACTGCTCTTATAAACCATCATATGGTGTGGACAGTTCATTGGACGAAGGACGAGTGTTTCGTTATCCATTTCCATCGGTGGGAACATATCTTCTGAATAGTGATGCCAGTGTCCACTCGTTTCATATAAACGTTTTGAACCAAGAACTGGCGTATAAACATGTTTATATCCTAGGCTAATTTCTTTATCAACAATATAGCGTTCGATAATACGGCGAATTGTTGCCCCATTTGGTAACCATAGCGGTAAACCTTGCCCTACTGTTTGAGATAACGTAAATAATTCTAGCTCTTTACCGATTTTACGGTGATCGCGTTCTCTTGCTTCTTCAAGCATTTGTAAGTGGTGTTTTAAGTCTTCTTTATTGAAGAAGGCTGTACCATAAATACGTTGAAGCATTTTGTTGTTGGAATCACCGCGCCAGTAAGCACCAGCTAATGAAAGCAACTTAAACTCTTTCAATTAACCAGTTGAAGGAACGTGCACTCCGCGGCAAAGGTCGAAAAATTCACCTTGATAATAAATCGATACTTGTTCCCCTTCAGGAATAGCATCTAGTAATTCTAGTTTATATTCATCGCCAACTTCTTCGTAAATTTGACGAGCTTCTTCGCGAGAAACATTTTTTCGTTCAATTTCTAGATTTTCAGCAATGATTTTTTTCATTTCCTTTTCAATTTTTGGTAGGTCTTCGGCAGTAATTGGTGTTGGCGAATCGATATCGTAGTAGAATCCACCTTCAATGACAGGACCAATTCCGAGTTTCGCCTCAGGGAATAAACGTTTTACTGCTTGAGCCGTTAAGTGAGCTGTCGAGTGACGTAAAATTTCAAGGGCATCTTCATGATCAGGTGTAATGATATCAATTGCACCATCTTCTTCAATCGGTGTTTTTAAATCAACATGTGCCCCGTTGATTTTACCAGCTAACGCTTTTTTACGTAGACCAGGGCTAATGGATTGTGCGACTTCTTCCGTAGATGTGCCTTTAGGAAACTCCTTAACTGCGCCATCTGGGAATGTTAGTTGTATTACTTCAGACATTTTCATTTCTCCTTTACTAAATTTGTTAAATTTCGGAGTTGATGCTAATCAAAAAGTCATCTGTTGATTTTCGTTTCGGGCGGACGCGCATCCAAAGCCCCCGGCTCGATCCTCCTGCGGGGTATCGAGCTTCGGGCTGTTCCCGGTGGAGTCGCCACCCTCTACTTAAATCAACAAAATAAAAAGCGCCATCCCGATAAAGGGACGACGCGTATGCTCGTGGTTCCACCCTTCTTCCTTCCGAAAACGAATTTCAGACGAAGCTCTAGGTCGGATTAACGGTCCGAGGCCGTTAGCGGATTCGCCCCGCTAATGCTCCGAGGTAGTAAAGATTTGCGTCGTACTAGGAAACTTCCAGCCAAGGTTTCCCTCTCTTTAAGCCGTTTCACAAACTTCGTGTCCTCATCTAAGCTTTACGAATTATTCATTACAAAGAAAGTATACGCCGAGAATTTCAGAAATGCAACTATCGAATTACACTATTCGACAATTAATGTCTGCGGTTTTCCCCACCCATTTGAATAGGAATTGTTACTGCTTTAATTCGCTCCATAATTCGAGCAGCTTTTACAACTTCCACATCACCTTTCGAGTTCTGCGCCAAATGATGTTCTAATTCGTCGTAGTTAAAATTCGACGTAATAAATGTAGGAAGTTGTTCACTCATTCGATAGTGGAAAATTGTTCCTAAAATTTCATCCCTCGTCCAGCTTGATAATGTTTCAGCACCGATATCATCAAGCATTAACACCGGAGCTTGTTTCACATAATCAACTTTTTCTTGCAACGTTTGATCGTGGATGGAATTTTTCAATTCCCGAAAAAATTCTGGAACGAAAACGACCACCGTTTGCACTTTTAAGCTGGCAAGTTCATTGGCAATCGCTCCTAATACAAAGGATTTCCCAACACCGAATTGGCCATACAAATAAAAACCTTTTTTCGGCAGTTCCCCGGTATTTTTATAATGGGCGATGAAGTCCGCAGCATAATTGGCGATTTCTACTCTAGAAGTATTATCAATATATAAATCTTTTAACGTTGCAGACAATACATCTTTCGGCATATGCATACTGGAAATCATTGATTCAATTTCTCTACGTTCATCCTCAATGATTTTTTGCTGACAGCGTTCATATTCCACATCAATCGTATTTTGTGAAATGTATAATTTCGGCACAAAACCCTTTAAATAGTTCGTGCATTTTTCTGTTGAACCGCAATTACAGCATTCCCTCGATTGGCTAATAAATTCATAAAGTTTCGGTAAACTCCGATCCACCATCTCTTTATTTACAACGTCATCATGTTGTGCTAAAAACGCCTGCACATCTGGATGTTCTAAAATTTCGTTGCGAATGGCATTGTATCTCTCTTGAAAGGATGGAATTTGCACTTTTTCTAAAGATTTTTTGATCGATTCGATTGTTCTCACCTACCCGTCATGCACGCCAAGTTTTTGCAATATTTTTTGTCGCTCTTGTTCAAAATTCACCGCATCAGATAGTTCGTTTTCTCTTTTCGCTTCATTCCGTTTATAAAACCATTCAGGAACTTTTTCTTCTCGGCCTTTTTTAAATGGTTGTTTTTTATAACTACTAGAAGATGAAGTTGTAGATTTTTTCGCTTCATTTTCAAGTTTCCATTTATTATATTGATCCCGTTCTGTTCGAGCAAGTTC
>JAAYHP010000603.1 GCA_012735355.1 Lysinibacillus sp.
AGTGAAAGTCTGGATGGGAGAAGGATGTAATGTAAAAATAATCCATTAATTAATGAATTAATGGACTACTTTCTTATACTCATTTTTACATTCCTACTCCCGCATATTTTGCGGGAGTTTTTATTTAGGCAGAAACTTTTTGAAAAATGTCTTTCAAAAAGGCTTTTTTGTCATGCCTAAAAATATAGATTCTCCCAAAACCCCGTTAAGTCTTACTTAATGGGGTTTTTTACTTGGAATTTAATGAGGAGGTTGATTTTATGTTTACAGGAATTATTGAAGACAAAGGTGTTGTAACGGATATCTCGAAAGATTCGAAGAGTATGGAAATTACGATTCGTTCGCCGAAAATTGTGTCAGATGCGGGATTAGGCGACAGTATTGCGGTTAATGGCGTTTGTCTTACAGTAACTCGTTTAACAGAAGATGAAATAACGGTAGACGTGATGCCTGAAACGGTGAAAGCGACGACGATTCATCATTTGAAAAAGGGGGATTACGTCAATTTAGAAAGGGCGATGGCGGCTGGAGGACGTTTCGGTGGACATATCGTATCGGGACATGTGGACGGAGTAGGGACAATTCGTAGTAAAAAGCCGGTATCCAATGCGGTATATTATGAAATCGAAATCCCAGAGCAACTTGCAGAACAATGTATTCCGAAAGGCTCCATTACGGTGGATGGTACAAGCTTAACAATTTTCGGTGTGACGGATCGTAGCGTGACGATTTCCCTTATCCCCCATACTTATTCTGAAACGATTTTAGGAATGAAAACGGTGGGCGACAAAGTGAATATTGAAACGGATATGCTTGGCAAATATGTTTTTCATCATTTACAAAAAATGAATAAAAAAGAATCGAATATTACGCGAGAATTTTTAGCTCAACATGGATTTTAAGGAGGGTTGCGACAATGCTAAATACAATTGAAGAAGCGATCGAGGATTTGAAACAAGGAAAAACGATTATTGTTGTGGATGATGAAGATCGGGAAAACGAAGGGGATTTAGTGGCTTTAGCAGAGTTTGCCACACCAGAAACAATCAATTTTATGGCAACTTATGGACGAGGATTAATTTGCACGCCAATTACAGAAGCGTTGGCAAAAAAATTAGATTTACATGCAATGGTGGCAAACAATACGGATAATCATCAAACAGCTTTTACCGTAAGCATTGATCATATAAGTACGACAACAGGTATTTCTGCGTATGAACGTTCAACGACCATTTTGAAAATGCTTGAGGAAGATGCAAAGCCTTCTGATTTTCGCAGGCCAGGGCATGTCTTTCCACTAATCGCAAAGCCGAATGGAGTGTTAGAGCGACAAGGGCATACGGAAGCTGCGGATGATTTTGCACGCCTTTGTGGCAAGTTCCCGGCAGGTGTTATTTGTGAGATTATGGGCGATGACGGGAAAATGTCACGCCTCGATGATTTACTCGAATTTGCAAAAGAACATGATTTAAAGATTGTGTCGATTGAAGATTTAGTCCGTTACCGCTTCCGAAATGAATTGGTGGTGACTCGCGCTGCTTCAGTGAAAATGCCTACTACATTCGGAAATTTCCGAATGATTGCCTATGAAAATGAAATCGATGGAATGGAGCATGTAGCATTAGTAAAAGGGCAAATTGATGAAAATGAAGCACCGCTTGTGCGCATTCATTCTGCTTGCTTAACGGGGGATGTTTTCCATTCTAAACGATGTGATTGTGGCTCTCAATTAGAAAAATCGTTGGAGATGATAGAAAGGGAAGGAAAAGGCGTTCTGCTATATATGCAGCAAGAAGGGCGAGGCATTGGCTTAATCAATAAATTGAAAGCTTATGCGTTGCAGGAACAAGGATTTGATACGGTTGATGCCAACTTAAAGCTAGGATTTCCTGCTGAACTAAGAGATTATGCTTTAAGTGCGCAAATGTTAAAGGATTTAGGCATTCATAAAATTCGTCTAATGACAAACAATCCAGAAAAAATTGCTGGTATTGAGAAGTATTGTATTTAAGTAGTGGAACGGGTGCCAATAAAAATAAAGACAAATAAAATAAATGCATTTTATTTGAAAACAAAAAGAGAAAAAATGAAACATTTTATTTAGAGAAGGAGAATGTTGACATGGGAAAAGTGTTTGAAGCAAAGCTAGTAGGATCAGGATTAAAAATTGGAATTGTCGTTGGCAGATTTAATGAATTTATTAATGATAAATTGCTAGATGGATGTTTTGACGGGCTAATGCGCCATGGCGTTGAAGAGGAGAATATTGATGTAGCGTGGGTTCCTGGAGCATTTGAAATTCCTTTTATCGC
>JAAYHP010000066.1 GCA_012735355.1 Lysinibacillus sp.
CTATATAAGATAATGATTCATTATAAATATTTTCGAGAATGAGTAAATAGTCGGAGTCAAAAAATTGAAGATTGTTCACTTGTGCTTTCGCTTCGAGGTAAATAGCAATAATACTTTGGATTGTAATATAAAAGAAGGCATAAATTGATAAGAATATTAATAAGGATATAATGATGGCGCTTATGATATAAGGTAGTTTTAATCGGTTATGACAAAAATAAACGGCTGGGTATATTAAATAGGCAAAAAATACTGCAAGGGAAATAGGTAGTATAATCCAAAGTAGAATGAAGTATAGAATTAGTACTAGAAATGGAAGGAATCTTTTATATGAAAATATAGAAAATTTATTAGATTGCAATGAATTCACCTCTATTTTATGTAATTATAATCTCGTTATTGAATAAATATTCTCGTTTATGTAAGTATTTTATTGCATAAACTATTTTTTTTTTATTTTTGAAAAATTATTCACAAAGCCGTCAAAATTTATTATAATAGGCATTGTAAGCGATTTAATAATAGGTTCATAATGAGTAGTCACTATCATAAGTGCCATAGAAAAAGAAAGCACTTACACGCTATTAAAAAATTAAAAGAGAGGGAGCGATTTTTTATGACAGCAACTCGTGGTTTAGAAGGTATTGTAGCCGCTGAGTCAAAAATCAGTTCAATCATCGATGACACACTTACATATGTTGGTTATGACATCGATGAATTGGCTGAAAATGCTTCTTTTGAAGAAGTAGTTTATCTTTTATGGCATACTCGCCTACCAAATAAAGAAGAGTTAGAAGAGCTTAAAAAACAATTAGCTGAAAATGCAGAAATTCCTCAACAAATTATCGATACATTTAAAGCAATGCCATTAGACCAAGTTCACCCAATGGCTGCATTACGTACAGCTGTTTCTTTATTAGCTGCTTACGATGAAGAAGCGGACGTAATGAGTGAGGAAGCGAACTATCGTAAAGCAATTCGCCTACAAGCAAAAATTTCAACAATTGTTACTGCATTCTCTCGTATCCGTAAAGGTTTAGAGCCAGTAGCTCCAAAACCAGAGTTAGGATATGCAGCAAACTTCTTATATATGTTACATGGCAAAGAGCCAGATCCAATTGAAATTGAAGCATTCGACAAAGCTTTAGTATTGCATGCAGACCACGAATTAAACGCATCTACATTCACAGCTCGCGTATGTGTTGCAACACTTTCTGATGTATATTCAGGTATTACTGCTGCAATCGGCGCATTAAAAGGACCACTTCACGGTGGAGCTAACGAGCAAGTAATGAAAATGTTAACTGAAATTGGTTCAATTGAAAATGTAGAACCATATATTATGAATAAATTAAATAATAAAGAAAAAATCATGGGATTCGGTCATCGCGTATACCGAAAAGGGGACCCACGTGCGAAACACTTACGTGTAATGAGTGAAAAATTAACAAAATTAACTGGTAAACCAGAATTATATGATATGTCAGTGAAAATTCATGATATCGTAGTAGGTCAGAAAGGTCTTCCAGCGAACGTAGATTTCTTCTCTGCATCTGTATACGATTCACTTGACATTGAACATGACCTATTCACACCAATCTTTGCGGTTTCTCGTACTTCAGGTTGGTTAGCACACATTCTAGAACAATATTCAAATAACCGCTTAATTCGTCCTCGTGCAGAATATGTTGGACCGCAACGTCAAAAATATGTTCCTATCGAAGAAAGATAATTTCTAAAAGTAAAAAGATAATTTTTAGAAAATATGGTAAAATACACTAGGACTGTGATAAGCGACACAGTCCTAGACTTATGAATATAGGAGGCAACATTCATGACTAATGGTAAAATTGTAGTAGAAAATGGTGTACTTAAAGTACCGAATAACCCTGTTATTCCTTTCATTGAAGGTGACGGAACTGGTCCGGACATTTGGGCTGCTGCTTCTCGAGTAATCGATGCAGCTGTTGAGAAAGCTTATAAAGGTGAAAGAAAAATTCAATGGTTAGAAGTATTAGCTGGTGAAAAAGCATTCAACGAAACTGGAGAATGGCTACCACAAGATACTTTAGATAAAATCAACGAATATTTAATCGCAATTAAAGGACCTCTTACTACTCCTATCGGTGGCGGTATTCGCTCACTTAACGTAGCATTACGTCAAGAACTTGACCTATATGTATGTCTACGTCCTGTACGTCACTTTGAAGGTGTACCATCTCCTGTAAAACATCCTGAACACGTTGATATGGTAATCTTCCGTGAAAACACAGAAGATATTTATGCGGGTATTGAATATCCAGCTCAATCAGAAGAAGCGAAAAAATTAATCAATTTCTTAAAAGAAGAGTTCGGTGTTAACAAAATCCGCTTCCCTGAAACTTCAGGTATCGGTATTAAACCAGTTTCACAAGAAGGAACTGAACGTTTAGTACGTGCTGCTATTGAATATGCTATCCGTGAAGGTCGTAAGTCTGTAACTCTAGTACACAAAGGTAACATCATGAAATTCACTGAAGGTGCATTCAAAAAATGGGGTTACGAATTAGCTGAACGTGAATTTGCAGATAAAGTATTCACTTGGGATCAATACGATCGCATTAAAGAAGAAAAAGGTGTTGAAGCTGCGAACCAAGCACAAGCTGAAGCGGAAGCAGCAGGTAAAATCATCGTGAAAGATGTAATCGCTGATATCTTCTTACAACAAATTTTAACTCGTCCAAAAGAATTCGATGTAGTAGCAACTATGAACTTAAACGGTGACTACATTTCTGACGCATTAGCTGCTCAAGTTGGTGGTATCGGTATCGCTCCTGGTGCTAACATCAACTATGTAACAGGACATGCAATCTTTGAAGCAACTCATGGTACAGCTCCGAAATATGCAGGTCTTGACAAAGTAAACCCATCCTCTGTATTACTTTCAGGTGTGTTAATGCTTGAACATATGGGATGGAGAGAAGCTGCTGACTTAATTACGAAGTCAATTGAAAAAACAATTGCTTCTAAAGTAGTTACTTACGACTTTGCTCGTCTAATGGATGGTGCAAAAGAAGTTAAATGTTCTGAATTCGCAGATGAGTTAATTAAAAACCTTTAATCATTGAATGTGAAAATATAAACATACAAAAAAGGATTTTTACAAATTTTGTAGAATTCTATTATAGGCTTAATTTTGGGCCGTCTCACTTTTTGGGACGACCCTTTTTCTTTACAAAATTTAAACAGATGGGGTGTTTTAAATGACGTTAAAGAGAAAAAAAATTTCAGTAATCGGTGCAGGATTTACAGGGGCAACAACAGCTTTTATGTTGGCGCAAAAGGAATTAGGAGACATTGTGTTAGTTGATATTCCTGAAGCGGAAAATCCAACAAAGGGGAAAGCTTTAGACATGTGGGAAGCTGCACCGGTACAAGGTTATGATTCCTATGTAAAAGGGACTTCAAACTACGAAGATACTGCCAATTCTGATTTAGTTATTATTACTGCAGGAGTAGCTCGCAAACCAGGGATGAGCCGGGATGATTTAGTGCAAATCAATCAAAATGTCATGAAGTCTGTAACGAAAGAAATTATTAAATATTCTCCTGATACAACCATTATTGTATTAACAAATCCGGTAGATGCCATGACATATGTTGTATATAAAGAATCAGGCCTTCCTAAAAATAAAGTAATGGGGCAATCAGGAATTCTTGATACCGCCCGATTCCGTGCCTTTGTTGCGGAAGAATTAAACGTATCAGTGAAAGATGTAACTGGATTTGTTTTAGGTGGACATGGAGATACAATGGTACCTCTTACACGTTACAGTTTTGTAGGTGGAATCCCTCTTGAAACGTTAATTCCAAAAGAACGATTAGATGCGATAGTTGAACGAACTCGCGGTGGCGGGGGAGAAATTGTCAACTTATTAGGCAACGGATCCGCTTATTATGCTCCATCCGCTGCATTAGTAGAAATGGCAGAAGCAATTTTAAAAGATCAACGACGCATATTACCGGCAGTTGCTTATTTAGAAGGGGAATATGGCTTTGATGACATTTATTTAGGTGTTCCGACATTGCTAGGAGCAAATGGTGTAGAGAAAATTTTTGAATTGGAATTAACGGAAGAAGAAAAAGAAATGCTAAATAAATCCGCACAATCTGTAATAAGTGTAATGGGCGCGTTAGTTTAGATAGATGCAAGTCTCTTTTATGAAAAACCCTAATTAGTTATCTTAATTTTCAAACATTGTTATTTTCAAAAAAAATTGATACTATGAAGTTAATGTAAATATTAGGGGGAATTATTCGATTGCTAAAACGAACACGAACCAAGATGGGGAAAAAGATAGATGAAATCACTATCGGTGAAAGGATTCATTTAATTGAAACCATCGAGGATAAAGACTTGCTCTTATATTTAGGTTTAACTAACGACAATAACCCGTTGTATATACAGCACGATTATGCCCAAAGCACACCTTTTAAGAAGCCAATCGTACCAGCAATTTTGTTGAATGGTATTGTTACGAGTGCGATATCAAAGCACTTACCTGGCCCGGGTTCGCATATTCGTGAACAAAATATAATATATTTAGAACCAGTATACCATTATGAAACAATCGAAGTATTGCTTGAAGTACAACATGTTGATTTGAATCAAAATCTTGTAGATATACAAGTGCAAGCAATCAATAAACAACATCGACAAGTAATGGAAGGTATGTTGAAAGTTTTACCTCCAGTATAATTGCGTTAATTACTGATTTGAAATGGGGGTTTCAAATCATAATGTTGGAGGATATAATATGACAAATAAAACAATTTTAGTTGTAGAAGATGAAGAATCCATTGCTACACTACTTAAGTATAATTTGGAACGGGTTGGGTACGAAGTTTTACTTGCCCACGATGGAAAAGAAGGGTTTGATATGGCCCTTGAACATTCTCCAGATCTAATTATACTGGACTTAATGTTACCAACGATGGATGGCATGGAAGTATGCAAAGAATTGAGAAGCCAAAAGAAAAACATACCGATTATTATGTTAACGGCTCGTGATGATGAATTTGATAAAGTTTTAGGCTTAGAATTAGGTGCCGACGACTATATGACAAAACCTTTTAGCCCGAGGGAAGTAATTGCTCGAGTTAAAGCGGTTTTACGTCGATTTACTTCAGGACCACAAGAACAGGAAGAAAAGGAAAAAAACTACTTCCAATTTGGTAAGTTGGAAGTGTATCCTGATCGTTTTGAAGCCTTTTTAGATAAAGTGCCTCTTGAATTTACACCGAAAGAATTTGAGTTGCTTGTTTATTTATTGGAAAATAAAAATCGTGTCTTAACTCGCGATCAATTGCTAAGTGCTGTTTGGAATTATGATTTCGCGGGAGATACGCGCATTGTCGATGTTCACATTAGCCATTTGCGCGATAAAATAGAGGAAAATAGCCGAAAACCGAAGTTTATAAAAACAATTCGCGGGATTGGTTATAAGTTTGAGGAGCCTAAAAACGTATGAAAACGTACAGCAATCGATTGTTTATCATCTTTATATTGTTAACTGGTTCGATTATAGCTGTCCTTGGCATTGTCATAGGTCAGCTTTTTCCTTTCTATATGGAAACTTATTTTTTGAGAAATGATATCCAATATACTACTGATAATATGGAGCATTTAAAATCCCAATTAGCCTTTGTTTTAGCTATTTTCCTAACTTTTGCTTTCATACTTATCGGGTATATTGGACATAGAATGATTAAAGAGTTATTAAATCCGATTGAAAACGTAACCCTTACCGCCCGGGAATTGATTAAAGGGAATTATCGGGCAAGGGCTTTTGCCGATGGACCTCCAACGATTATTGAACTGCGAAACTCCATCAATATTTTAGCTCGCAATTTACAAGAAATTGAAAAAATGCGGGAAATTGAAGATGAACGGCTAAAAACGTTAATTGAAAATATGGGTAGTGCCTTGATTATGATTGATCGCGAAGGGACAGTTTCTATCGTTAACGGTCAATTTTTAGAAGAATTTAATTTATCGATAAATGATGTAAAAGGAAAGAATTTTTTAACTTTAGAATTACCGAACGAATTAGAAAAATTTATTGACCACGTTTTCTTAACAGAACTGCCTTATCGAAAGCAAATTGCAATCGAATTAGATGATGAAATGATTTATGAACAAGTGTATGGTGCACCCGTTGTTGGGGAGCATGGTAGGTGGCTTGGCATCGTCATCGTTATGCATGATATTACGGAACTCATTCGTTTAGAAAAAATAAGAAAAGATTTTGTGGCTATCGTTTCCCACGAACTTCGCACACCGATTACATCTATTAAAGGCTTTTCGGAAACATTGTTGGATGGGGCTTTCAAAGATGAAAAAATGCTTCTTTCCTTTTTGGATATAATTTATCAAGAAAGTAATCGACTCCAAATGCTCATTCAAGATCTACTGGATTTATCGAAAATAGAACAGCAAGGTTATACAGTGCAATTTGTCCCAACGAGTTTACAAGAAGTATTAATTCGTGCGGTGGAAGTGACGAGTCCTCGCCTTGATGAAAAAAATATGCAATTTGATGTGGACATTGTACGGGACGTTTATGTGATGGGAGATGCCAATCGCTTAATTCAAGTCTTTACGAATTTGATTGCTAACAGCATTACTTATTCTCCTGAAAATACAGTCGTAACGTTAAGAATCAAAGAAAATGAAAACTATGGCATTGTTGAAGTGGAAGACCAAGGAATTGGGATTGAGAAAAGTGAAATTCCACGCATATTTGAACGGTTTTATCGTGGTGATAAAGCGCGCAGTAGAAATTCAGGAGGAACAGGGCTTGGTCTTGCTATTGTGAAACATTTAGTGGAAGCTCATCACGGAAAAATCAGTGTGGAAAGTACAGTAGGAAAAGGGACTTGTGTTCGAGTGATGATTCCTATTTATCGAGAGAATTAACAATCTCTTAACAATCTTGTTATTAGATTTTCATACTCCAGCATTATAGTTATAAATAGAAACCCCCCCTGTTTCATAAGATTTAGTAATTTGCGCAATGTACTATACGAAAGAGAGGTTGGGACATATAGCTAATTTAATTAAGAATCAGTGAAGAAGCATAGTAAAATAATGATATGCAATCGAAAATTGATTGGAGTGACGGGGCGACTCCAACGGGACCAGCCCGAAACTCGAGACCCCGCAGGAGCGAGGAACGCGCTCCGAGGAGGCTCGAGTCGGGCCCGTGGAAAGCGTCCCCGGAACGGAAATCAATTTTCAGTTTAATATCAAAAACTCATCATTTTCTTTTAAGAGAAAATGATGAGTTTTTACTTTTGTCCCAA
>JAAYHP010000604.1 GCA_012735355.1 Lysinibacillus sp.
CTCATGGTAATCACCTCTTTTTATCCGAAACGACCGGAAATATAATCTTCCGTCCGTTGATCTCGTGGAGTAGAGAAAATTTTATCTGTATCATCAAACTCAATCACTTCTCCGTTTAAAAAGAAGGCAGTTTTATCAGAAATACGCGCTGCTTGTTGCATATTGTGAGTGACGATAATAATTGAATAGTTTTTCTTTAATTCTTGTACAAGCTCTTCCACTTTTAACGTCGAAATCGGGTCAAGAGCTGAAGTTGGTTCGTCCATTAAGATCACATCTGGTTCAATGGCAAGGCAACGAGCAATACAAATTCGCTGTTGTTGACCGCCGGATAATCCGTAAGCATTTTGATGCAGGCGGTCTTTTACTTCATCCCAAATAGCAGCACCACGTAGCGATTTTTCAACGATTTCATCAAGGATTTTTTTATTTTTAATCCCGTGAATTCGTGGGCCGTAAGCAATATTATCATAAATTGATTTCGGGAATGGGTTTGGTTTTTGGAAAACCATTCCCACTTTCGTACGCAATTCCTCTACCGGATAATCCGAATTAAAAATAATTCGATCACGATATAAAATTTCTCCGCTCGTTTTCACGATTGGAACAAGTTCCACCATGCGATTTAACGCTTTAATATATGTGGATTTTCCACATCCTGAAGGCCCGATAATGGCTGTCACTTCATTCTCTTTAATATTTAAATTAATCTCTTTAAGTGCATGATGTTCCCCATACCAAAGGTTAAAATCTTTCGTTTCAAAAACTGTCGTTTTATGTGCTGTTTTTGAGTTTTCATTAATGACAACTTTCGGTTCAACATTTATCGTTTTCACTTCATTTTTAATCATCGTTTGTACCACGTTCACACATCCTTAATATCGTTTTTGGAATTTATTGCGGATAAATACCGCTATGGAGTTCATTATCACAAGAACAATCATCAACACAATGATTCCAGCTGCAGCAACATATTGGAATGCTTCTTGTGGTCGTTTTGCCCAATCGTATATTTGCATAGGTAAAGCTGTAAATTCACTCAATAAACCATCTGGCAAGAAATGTACGATAACAGGAATCCCAATGACTACAAGAGGTGCTGTTTCACCTATCGCACGGGATAACGCTAAAATACTTCCTGTAAGTATTCCTGGAATAGCAGCTGGCAATACGACACGGGTAATTGTTTGCCATTTTGTTGCTCCCATTCCGTAAGAAGCTTCTCGCTGCTCTTTCGGAACGGCACGAATCGCTTCTTGGGCAGCTACGATGATTACCGGTAAAATTAATAAACTCATTGTTAATCCGGCAGCTAAAATACTTTTCCCAAAGCCAAACATACGAACAAAAATCGTTAACCCTAAAAGTCCAAACACAATGGAAGGTACACCAGCTAAGTTAGAAATATTCGTACGAATAAAATCACTAAATTTATTTTTCTTTGCGTATTCCTCTAAATAAATGGCCGTTGCAACCCCTAGAATAATGGAAACCGGCGCAACGACGAGCATCATACAAATGGAACCAACAAGGGCTGCTTTTACCCCTGCCTTATCCGGGAAGCGGGAACCAAAATTATTAAAAAAATCCCAGTTTAAATACCCTACACCTTGAGAAAGGATTCTCACAATCAATATGACAAGGGCAAGCAATGCAAAGGAAG
>JAAYHP010000605.1 GCA_012735355.1 Lysinibacillus sp.
AAGGAGAAATCAATTTCACCATCCCTAAAGAATAAAAAGAAAATGAAGAAGATAAAAAGAATAAGAAATGACATTTTTCTAGGCTGTATTAAAATCGTTATTTAAAAATAAGAAATTACTGTTGAACAAATGAAGAGAATAAAAAATACAGGCTGAAAAAGAGTTGTCTTGTTGACACTCTTTTTTTGTTGGCTATAATAAAAGAGAGCATTAGCAAATTTTTTGCTCATTTTATATAATTATGATTACTGGCGATATTTTATTAGCCGTTTAAATTTTAAGGAGGAGCATTTTTTTTATGTCAATTGAAGTAGGCAGCAAATTACAGGGGAAGGTCACAGGAATTACAAATTTTGGAGCGTTTGTTGAGCTGCCAGGAGGTAAAACGGGCCTTGTCCATATTAGTGAAGTAGCTGATAACTACGTGAAAGACATTAACGATCATCTAAAAGTTGGAGATATCGTTGAAGTGAAAGTGTTAAATGTTGAAGAGGATGGAAAAATTGGCCTATCGATAAGAAAGGCTAAAGCTCAATCAGAAAGACCTGAACGTCCTCAAAGACCACGTCGTGAAAACCGTTCAAATGAACGAAACGAACGCCAATCAAAAGAAAGTTTTGAACAGAAAATGGCGAAATTCTTAAGAGATAGTGATGAGCGTCTTGCTTCATTAAGACGTGCAACTGAGTCAAAACGAGGTGGACGTGGCGCAAGAAGAGGGTAGTTTGCTGTCTGTTTTAATTGAGTTTGTTTAAATAAAGGGGCTAACTGCAAAGCGACTTAAGCTTATTATTTAAGTGTTTGCAGTTAGCCTCTATTTTATTTTTGTTAAAAAGAGAGTTCCGTTGAAAAAAGTCGATTCATAATTAGCCAAGAGTCGACTTTTTCTTGTAAAAAGTTCCTTTAGTTTACTTTTTTCCTCCGAGCAATTGTTTTGTAACGCTAATAGATGAGATTGTTCCTAACGCTAATCCTAAACATTTGTAATGTTATCGAAGAAAGAGTCGAACACTTTTTTAAAAACTAGAACAGTAGTAGACAAATTTTACAACCTCTCTCTTATATAATAGTCCGAAACAATACAAACGAGGGAGATGGAGTAAATGTCAAATATACAAATGCTGAATGAAAAGTCGTCTTGGCAAGAGCATTTTTGTCGGTATTCTATTAAAAAGGTGACTCTTTCCATCCATTTGTTTTTCTTGTTGCTAGCATTTTTTCTATCAAGGGCAGTAATGTTTGAAGCAGCTGTTCCTTTTTTATTACCGTTATGGGCGATTGTGAGGCATCGGTATGAAAAGGAGAAATGGTCTGTATTAATCGGTGGGGTGATTGGTGCAGTTAGCTTAAGTTTGGGACAAGGAATAATCTTGCTATTGCAATTAGGGATTTATGAATTATTCATTCGATTTCGTTATTGGAAGCCTCCTTTAGCAATTGCTGTAGCTCTTTCTATCTTTTTTGGTCAGTTTATATGGCAAGGTATTAGTTATATAGGCATCCCTCCCTTTATTGTCCAATTGTATATTTATTACGAAGTGATATTAGCATTTTTCATGACGATATTTATAAAACTCTTCTTTGTAGAGCCGTATCGTTTTTGGGCAACGTCTTGGAGTTATGAGCGAATTGGGGCGGGCTTAGTGATACTCGCTGTCGTTTTAACAGGCATGCAGTCCATTACGATCTCGTACTTTGCTCTTTTCCCCTTTGTTTTGCATTTAGCGATTTTAGTTGTTGCCATTACCGGAGGCATCCCGATTGCTGCCAGTGTGGCAACGATTGTTGGTGCATTGGTTGGAAT
This sequence comes from Lysinibacillus sp., assembly GCA_012735355.1. GTDB lineage: Bacteria > Bacillota > Bacilli > Bacillales_A > Planococcaceae > Ureibacillus. Next base: position 1,805 of record JAAYHP010000605.1, read on the forward strand.
TTCGGAGCTTTCTTTTACAGGAATGATCGCAGTTTATGCGTTAACGGGAGTGGCGAGCGGTTTATTTAGTGGGGCCGGAAGAATTGGAGTTGTAGTAGGAAGTTTACTACCGAGCGTCTTTTTCTTTTTTTACGATACTACATTGCCTCTTGATAGCGTGTATTTTGTTTCGGTGCTCGTATCAAGCATTGTCTTTTTCTTATTGCCACAAAATATGTTGGACCTCTTAGAAAACATTATTCGTCCGAAAAGGGATGAAGTATTGCTTCAACGGCAAGAGTGGTTAACGGAACATACGACAGAAAAATTGGAGACTTTTCAACGTTTCGTATTATTTATGAAGGAATTAGTGTTCGATCGCTTTACTTCCACGGAGAATATAAGTGAAATGCGGAAAATTGAACCATGTGCTACTTGTATGAGTTGTTTTCGTTTTGACAGATGTTGGGGAGAAAATCATAATGGTATGAATGAGAGTATTCATAAGTGGTTTGTCGCTAAATCAGGATTGAGTGAATCGGACCAATTGTTCGCGGAAGATCGGATTCGTTCAAAATGTGTGAAATCAACAAAGTTGTTAGAAGAATTGGACTATCAGTTGTATAACGATAAAATGAATGGGCAATTCTATCATGGGAAAAAAATGATTGCCTTGCAGTTAAGGGATTTAAGTAATCATTTAAATAAATTAATGGAAGATATGAAGGCGGAGACATTATCCTTTAAAACGATTGAAGAGGAGTTAAGTCAAGAATTTAAACGTACCAATATAGAATGTTTCCAAATCGATGTTTTGAGCAATACTGTAGGAGAAAGAGTCATCGTTTGCTCCTTTGTGAAAAAACATTCCCGAGATGAGCAATATTTAATGTGCGAACGGTTAATCTTACCTATTTTATTTGAGGTGTTTTCTGAGCCTTTCCAAGTGGAAAGGATTACAGAGCATAAATCACCATTTCATCATTTCCAAGTGAGATTTCGCTCTGCAGTTCGCTATAAAATTGAGTATGATATATATAGTAAAGCGAAGGGTTCGAATCTAATATCAGGGGATTCCCATGCTATATTCCACATTCATCCTGGTTTAGTAGCCGTTATGCTTTCTGATGGAATGGGACAAAATCGTGAAGCAAGAAGGGAGAGCAGACGATTAGTACGTTTAATGCGGGAATGTTTAAGTTATAATATGAATCCAGAGACGGCGATGCATACCCTTCATTATGTATTGAGTTTAAATCGTGAAGTTGACATGTATGCAACGATTGATTTCGCATTAGTAGATTTACAAAAGGGTTCTTTATGGTCATGGAAAGCAGGGAGCATGTCAACTTATATATTGCGCGGTGAAAAGCTATTAAAAGTAGAAGGTTCATCTGCACCTGTAGGATTTATGCCGGTATTTTCCGTTGAAACAGAAAAGGTCAACTTATTGGCAAATGATTATGTTGTGATGGTTTCTGATGGTTTATTTTCAAGTCAATATGATTGGGATGAACAAGAACAATACTTTGTTGAGTTATTGAAATCAAGAATTAAAGTAGGAATGCCAATTGAAGCTTTAATTTATGATGTAATGGATGCTTACCAAAGCGAATATGAAGTGGAAGACGATTGCACAGTTATCATATTAAATGTTTCCCATGTTGTGCCGGAATGGGCAGTGTTCAGACCTGTAAGTTAATAGATTGAGGTGAGAAGATGGTGTTTGAAAAGAAAGTGCAAAATTATATAAGAGAGCAACAATTAGTCGAAGCGGGAGACCGTCTTCTCATCGCTTGTTCTGGTGGTATTGATTCTATGGGTTTACTTCATTACTTTATTCATGTTCGAGCTGATTTTAAAATTGAATTATATGTTGCCCATGTTGACCATATGTTAAGAGGAGAAGTTTCTTATAAAGATCGACTTTTCGTAGAGCAGTTTTGTAAAGAACATAACATTCCAATCTTTAGTGTGAGCATTCCCATTCCAGAATTACACGAACGGGAAGGGGGGAATTTGCAAGCACTTTGTCGAAGGGAACGTTATGCATATTTTGCCCAAGTGATGGAAGAAAACCGAATCAATAAGTTAGCAACAGCTCATCATGCAGACGATCAGTTAGAAACGATGCTCATGGCTTTTGTTAGAGCAGGTAGTATTCATGGTTTAAAGGGAATTTCAGCAAAACGAGAATTTACATACGGTTCGATTATTCGACCTTTTTTAATGGTTACAAAATCGGAAATTAGGGAATATTTAGAGGGAAAGGGAGGGAACTACCGAGAGGATTCAAGCAATGCAAAGGATGATTATACCCGCAATCGATTCCGACATCACATTATTCCCTTATTGAAAAAAGAAAATGAACAAGTTGCTATTCATGCGGCGAGATTAGCGGAAGAACTGCAGCAAGATAATGAGTATTTAATGGAGGAAGCAAAAAATAAATTTCCGTTAGTAGTTGAACGGGTAGGAGAGAAGTTTGTTTTAAATATAAATGAATTTGAAAAAGAGCCCGTTGCTTTACAAAGAAGAATCATTTTAATACTATTAAACTATCTCTATGGAAATACAAAGGTCCAAAGTTCCCTTATTAGTAGTAAAATTTTAGAATTATGTAAATCGCAAGATGGTAATGAAATGATCCATTTACCAAAACAATATATTGCTAATCGAAGCTATAATAAAATTGCATTTTTTCAAACTTCTGATGCAGATGAAGAAAGCTTTATAAAACCTATTGAACTTGGCGAATGGAATGATTTGAAAGGTTTTTGTTTATACATAGGTGAACTTTCAAAGGGAATGATTGTTCAAACTGAAGGCGCTAAAACGTATTATTTTAATTCGGAACTCGTTTCTTTACCTTTCAAAATTCGAAACCGAAAAGAGGGAGATCGGATTCATTTAAAAGGGATGCGTGAGCCGAAACGCTTATCCCGTCTTTTTATTGATGAAAAGATTCCGTTAATTGAAAGAGATACTTGGCCGATACTTGTAGATGGAAATGATGGTATCCTAGCAGTATTAGGGGTTCGAGTAAATAAACTATTTTCAGAAATGAAAAGAATTGATGATAATATGTACATGATTGTTAAAAAAG
>JAAYHP010000606.1 GCA_012735355.1 Lysinibacillus sp.
ACTATAATAGTACATAGTGAGGTGTATGCGGAAATGCCAAAAACATTAGCAGAGATCAAAAAAAAATTAGATGATCATTTAGGGAAACCTTTGCGTTTAAAAGCAAATGGTGGACGGAAAAAGACGGTTGAGTGCAATGGGATTTTAAGCGAAACTTATAATGCGGTATTCGTTGTTGAGCTCGATCAGAATGAGAATGCATGTAAACGTGTTTCTTATAGTTACACTGATATTTTAACTGAAGCTGTAGAAATAACTTTTTTAGATGATAATAATCAAGCACTTGTTGTTAAGTGATTTTATTTTTTCCATGTTGCAAATTGTAGACAAAGCCGATATTTACCTCGACTTTGTCTACAATTTTTTTACGATTGTGCACATACTACACATGCCAACCTACTTATTTGAAGGAGGAATATCTGCATGGCTAGAAGAAACGGTGTCATGTCGAGTCGTCTAAAAGAAGAGATTGCAAAAGAACTCGGATTTTATGATGTAGTCGAACGTGAAGGTTGGGGTGGAATAAGAGCCCGTGATGCAGGTAATATGGTGAAGCGAGCAATTGAAATGGCGGAACAAAGTTTAGCTGAGCAAGCGAACCAAAATACCAATCAATAAGTAGGTTGACGTGCTGCCAACGCTCCTATTAAGGAGTTGTTGGCCTTTTTAATGAATTGCTCGTTTAAGTAAGGAATTTTTCGAAAATTTCTTTTCCGCTAATGTTTTTTAAATACAATCTATGGTGATAACATCATTATGATAAAATAAACGAAGGAAAATTGGCTGCAATACGGAAGCTGTTAGGAGGAAAAGGAATGCTTTATGTAAAAGCCCCTGCAAAAATTAACTTAACCCTTGATGTACTTTATAAGCGACCAGATAACTATCATGAAGTAGAAATGATTATGACTACGATTGATTTAGCTGATCGGATAGGTCTACAACAAAGAATGGACGGAAAAATTGTTCTTCAATCATCGAGTGGTATTGTTCCTGAAGATGAACGAAATCTTGCATATCAGGCAGCTAAACTTTTAAAAAATACATATAACATTCAAGAAGGTGTAACCGTAACTATTGATAAGGAAATTCCTGTTGCAGCTGGACTTGCTGGGGGAAGCAGTGATGCAGCAGCAACTTTACGTGGATTGAACAAGCTATGGAATTTAAACTTATCCATTGATACGTTAGCAGAGCTAGGAGCAAAAATTGGTTCTGACGTACCTTTTTGTGTATATGGAGGCACAGCCTTAGCTACAGGTAGAGGAGAAAAGATTAAACCGTTACCAGCCCCACCAAATTGTTGGGTAATATTAGCTAAGCCAAAAATAGGCGTATCTACAGCCCATGTATACGGAGGTCTGAATTTAGAAAATATAGTTCATCCTAACACAGAGCAAATGATACGATCTTTAAAAGAAAACGATTACAATTTAATGTGCAAGTCATTAGGAAATGTTTTGGAATCTGTAACATGCAATTTATATCCAGAAGTTGCTATTATAAAAGAACAAATGATTCGTTTTGGAGTAGATGCCGCACTGATGAGCGGAAGCGGTCCGACGGTATTTGGACTATTAAATAGCGAGTCTCGAGTAAATAGAGTGTACAATGGTTTAAAAGGATTTTGTGAGGAAGTTTATGCCGTGCGCATGTTAGGCGGAAGAAATACACTTGCCTAAACGCGTACAATTATGATACTTTTTCTATAAAATATTCGTATTTTGAAATTATATTGGGAGAGGGTCGCATGAAATGGAAGCGTAGTGAGCGCTTAGTTGATATGACTCATTACTTACTGGAGCATCCGCATCAACTAATCCCACTTACTTATTTTTCCGAGCTATATAGCTCCGCTAAATCTTCTATTAGTGAGGATTTAGCCATTGTTAAGGAAACATTTGAAGAGAGAGGAATTGGCGAGTTAATAACGGTTCCTGGAGCAAGCGGTGGAGTAAAATATATTCCAACGGTGTCGGATGGAGAAGCTCGTGAAATTATACAATTATTAATATCGGAGTTAAGCAAATCGGATCGATTGTTACCTGGTGGATATTTGTTTATGACGGATTTGCTAGGTAATCCAGAATTAATGAATCGTGTGGGGAAAGTATTTGCTAGCATATTTAAAGATCAAAATATCGATGCAATTATGACGGTGGCTACGAAAGGTATCTCCATTGCCCATTCTATTGCAAGACATTTAAATGTGCCGGTCGTTGTTGTCCGAAGAGATAGTAAAGTAACGGAAGGTTCTACAGTGAGCATTAACTTTGTATCCGGTTCTTCCTGAAGAATCCAAACGATGGTATTATCAAAACGAAGCATGAAAAGTGGCCAACGAGTTCTCATTACGGACGATTTTATGAAGGTTGGCGGAACGATGAATGGTATGAAAAACTTGTTGGAAGAATTCGATTGTACTTTAGCTGGAATTGCCGTATTAGTAGAAGCAGAACATGCGGGAGAAACCCTTGTTGATGATTACTATTCATTGGTGAAACTTCATGCTGTGAATGAAAAGGACCGTACGATACAGTTAAGTGAAGGAAATTATTTTTTAAAGGAGAGTTCAATATGAAATCAGTATCTACTACGAATGCGCCACAAGCCATTGGACCTTATGCGCAAGGTATTATTGCAAATGGATTTTTCTTTAGTTCAGGTCAAATTCCTTTAACTCCAGAAGGTGAGTTAGTAGAAGGAGACGTTGTTGCTCAAACAAATCAAGTTTTTAAAAATTTAAAGGCAGTTCTTGCAGAAGCTGGATTATCATTAAATAATGTGGTAAAAACTACGGTATTTTTAAGCGATATGAACGATTTTGCTGCAATGAACGAAGCGTATGCAGAAAACTTTGGTGAACATAAACCAGCTCGCTCTGCCGTAGAAGTTGCAAGGCTACCAAAAGATGTTAAAGTGGAAATTGAAGTTATTGCAGCTTTTGAATAAGTAAATATGATATTATTGATGAAAAAGAGGTTGGGACAAAAGTAAAAACTCATCATTTTCTCTTAAAAGAAAATGATGAGTTTTTGATAGTAAACTGAAAATTGATTTCCGTTCCGGGGACGCTTTCCTCGGGCCCGACTCGAGCCTCCTCGGAGCTCGTTCCTCGCTCCTGCGGGGTCTCGAGTTTCGGGCTGTTCCCGTTGGAGTCGCCCCGTCACTCCAATCAATTTTCGTTGCATATCATTTTTTTACTAT
>JAAYHP010000607.1 GCA_012735355.1 Lysinibacillus sp.
ATTTTCCCCTAAGTCTGTTGGAGCTAAGTCAAAATACCCACCGTGATCATTTACTTCAAGCGTCGGTTCGCCTTGTTCATCTAACTTAAATAAGAAAAATTCTGGTTCTGGCCCTAAATTGAAATCTGTAAAGCCCATATCTTCCATTTCTTTTAACACTCGTTTTAAGTTGTTTCGTGGATCTCCAAGGAATGGTTCTCCTTGCGCTGTGTAAATGTCGCAAATAAAACGGGCTACTTTCCCCTTCCCTGTCGTCCAAGGAAATACCATAAACGTATCGAGGTCAGGATATAAGTACATGTCTGATTCTTCAATTCGTACAAAGCCTTGAATGGATGAACCGTCGAACATCATTTTATTACTTAGTGCTTTATCCAGTTGGCTCACTGGAATTTCCACGTTTTTTATCGTTCCTAATATATCTGTAAATTGAAGTCGAATAAATTTTACTTCCTTTTCTTCCACTAGACGATAGATGTCTTCTTTTGTGTATCGACTCAAGTAGTTCACGCTCCTAATATGGTTTACCTATCATGGAATAGTATTTAACACGCAAACGAATTTTATGATAAACGCTTGATGAATCTACTGATTAAAATGATAGTTTTTTTAATGAAAAGAATTTTACTCCTCGCTAGTTTGTTTGTCAATAAAAGTCACAATAAAACTTTATGCTTTATAATAAAAAAACTGTAGAAACGAGAACTTCCCTTCTACAGTTTTGATTACCGTTCTTTTAAACTCCAAATGGTTTCTAATAAATATATAAAAATATTTACCAAACTCAAATACAATCCTAAAGCCATGTATACGATTTCAATTTCCCGTACGTAATGATGGCGCAATTGATTAAATTCATATACCGTAAAGAGAACAAACAGTAAAACGCAAATAACAAAAAACATGAATGCAAACATACTAGTAATGGTAATAATGATGAAAATAAAGGAAAAAACAAAAACGACGATGAAAGTAGCTGTAATATACATTCCCCATTCCGATACATGTCTAGGAATCTTTAGCCCGAGCAAAGCAAGAAGAATAAAGATAATTGCTGTTCCGATGATTACCGAAAATACAAAACTTCCGCCTAATCGTTCAATAAAAAATAGGCTAAACCAACTAAACATAATTCCAGATAAAAAAGGAATGGTATATAAAACGGGACTAGCTAACAATACTTGACGTACAAAAACAACAACGATTAATAAGCTTATATTAATAATTGATAAAGGAATAACAAAGTATAATGGCAAAAATATTCCTATGAAAAACCCTAGAACTGTCAAAACCCACATGACAGCAAAATGTTTCAGTACGAGACTTAAATTGTGCGCATACATTTGCAAAACCCCATTTAATTTATATTACTTCAATATATTCAATGGAGTTTTCTATATTCTAATGGATTGTATTCCTATTTTGATGAAGGTAATAGTGTTTCACCTATATAATCCACCTTAATTTTCCCTTCCACTACCGTTATTTTTGTAACGCTAGCTCCATCGATTTCATAGTCCCAAATTGTTTCAATCGGTAAATTCAGAAGGGATAAAATGAATGCTCTAATGGCAACACCGTGAGATATGATAAGGATGTTTCCGGATTGATGGTTTGCTATGCAATCGTTGAAAAATTCATTCATTCGCTCCATCACTTGCTGAAAGCTTTCCCCTGTATCTGGTGTATATTCGGCAGGGCGATCAATATATTGATTATACCGGGCATAATCTTCTTTTTCGATATCCTCAATCCGTCTACCTTGCCAACTGCCTAAATGGATTTCTTGCAACCTTTCATCCCTTTGTATTTTTAAATTGTGCCCTACTAAAAGGATAGCAGATTGATAGGCTCTGTTCGCTGGACTTGCATATACCGCTGAAAATCGAACTCGTTGAAGTTGCTTTTTTAATTGTGCAATTTGCGTTATGCCTCTCGTTGTTAAAGGTGAATCGAGCCATCCTTGCAATCTTCCTTCTTTATTCCACTCAGTTTCTCCGTGACGCACAAAATAAAGTTGTAATTTATTTTCCATGCCACTCATCCATTATTTGGCGAAACTTTTCCATCGCTTCTGTTGATTTTATTCCGATGCGTAGCCATTTTCCATCCATGCCAAGGAAATTTTCTGTATGTCTTAAAACGACGCCTTGTTTTAAGCAATAAAAATAAAATTCCATCGTTTTAGACGGATCTTCCAATTGAAAACATAAAAAGTTTGTTTCGCTTTTTGTAAACCGACATCGATGTTGTTGCAAATAGTTTTCTATTTCTCGTTTCATTTCATTGTGTTTATGAATACTTTGGAGTCGGAACGCTTCATCTTCCAAACATCGTTTTCCAACTTCGATGGCTAATGCATTGATGTGCCAATGGGGTAAGCGAGGTTGTATTTCGTTGACGATTTTTCTACTTCCCACTAAATACCCTAAACGAAGGCCGGCAATTCCATACATTTTCGTCATGGACCGCATTACTGTTAAATGGGGATATTTCTCGATAAGTGGAATGACGGATTCTTTTTCATCGGTCCAATCCATAAATGCTTCATCGACTAATATTTCACATCCCTCTTTTTCTCCATATTTCACCAGCTCTTCAATCGTTTCTTTTCGGATTAACGCCCCCGTTGGATTATTTGGGTTGCATATGTAAAGGCATGCTGCATCAATCATTTTATTTTTCAATGGTTTTAATGGTAAATCGTATTTTTCAATATCTTCAACAACTAGTTCAATCGTTGTTGCGCCAGCTGCTTCAAGAGTAGCTTTATATTCTGAAAAAGTCGGATGAAAGATCATAACTTGTTGCCCGCTAAAGCGATGAGCAAAAAAAGTAAGTAATTCTGCTGCGCCGTTTCCGACTACTATGTTTTCACGCTGAACATTATGTTTTTTTGAAAGTAACGTTGGTAAAGGTTCTGCC
>JAAYHP010000608.1 GCA_012735355.1 Lysinibacillus sp.
AGCAAGCACTTGGTTATCTTTTTGATTGAGATTATATAAAATCGTTCGAGGAAGGGCGTTTTGTTGATCAAGGGCGTCGAGGAAACGAGAAACTCCTTCAGCAAAATTTGCTTCCCCAATCGAGTCAAATCCTGTATCAGGACCGATTTTATTCATCATTTTTGTATTGTTGTTGCGCATTGCTCCCATATGGAGTTGCATAACCCATTGTTTGCCTGAGTACATTTTTCCAAGTTCCGTTAGTAGGTAACTTTTCCAGCCGTTCACTTCATCTTTTGTCAGTTCTTCTCCTCGTCTTCTCTTTTGGAAGATGACGTCGAACTCTTTTGCTGTCAGTGCCACGTAGACTAGTGAAGGAAGGTCGTGGTCAGAAGGACAACAACCGTGTTGATGGAAATAATCGATTCTTTGTTGAAGTGCTGCTAAAAATGTTTCAGAACAATTGATATCGATATTCGATACCGTTTGAAGTTGTTGAACCCATTCATTAAACGTAGGGCGTTCAATAAATAATGCACCATCTGGTCTGAATGTAGGAGCAACGACTGTTTCAAATGTTTCATCATCACGTATGTATTGATGATATTGTAAGTTGGATAATGGGTCGTCTGTTGTACCAATGAACACCACATTCGATTTTTGAATCAGTGCTCTCGGTGTAAAATCCGATTGCTTTAATTTTTCATTACATTCATCATAAATTTCTTTCGCAGTTTCGGGACTAAGTAGTTTATTGATACCGAAAACATTATTTAACTCCATATGTGTCCAGTGATAAAGAGGATTTCCAATACAGAATGGAACGGTTTTTGCCCATGCTTCAAACTTTTCCCAATCAGATGCGTCACCTGTAATATAGTGTTCACTTATCCCGTGTAAACGCATCGCTCTCCACTTGTAGTGATCTCCACCTAACCACAATTCAGTTATATTGGAAAAAGGCTTGTTTTCCCAAATTGCTTGTGGATCTAAATGGCAATGGAAGTCAAAAATCGGTGCATACTTTGCAGCATTGTTATACAGTGAAGCTGCAGCATTACTTTGTAAAAGGAAATGATCATCTAAAAATGGCTTCATTTCGTCATGTTCTCCTTACTTTCAAGACGTTTTTGATTTAAGTCAACTTTAAGTTGCAATGTTTTCTTTTTATTTAGTGGGTAGAAAAGAATCAAAATGAATACGATCACAAAATAAAATATTGCAGGAACTAATGTCGCAAGGGAGTAGATTCCCTCTAAAACAGAACTCTCTTGAATTTTAGCTGTTGAATCGTATCCAACTGCAGAAATGGCGATCCCTCCAACACCACCAGCAATCGCTTGTCCAATTTTTCGAGCCATTGAATAAATGGAGTATACTGTCCCATCTTCCCGTAACCCAGAAACGAGTTCGTGGTAATCACTTACATCATTGACAAAAGCCCAAATCACAAGGTTGAAAAATGCATATCCAAACATACCAACAGCTGAAATGGCTAAAAATTGGAAGATTGTTACGTCACCTAAGAAATAAAGTGTAAGATACATAGTGCCTGCAAGCGTTATTCCTGCTGCAGCTAATTCCTTTTTACCAAGCAGTGTGACGAACATATTAACAAAGAGAATGGCAAGAAAGGCTGTCCCTGTTTGTAAAAAACCAGACACACTTAATGCATTAGTATTTTGGAAATAGTCTTTAAATAAATAAGTGTTCACAGCACTGAGTAACATTGTCCCAATCATAAATACTAAAGATGCAGTTAGGATTGCCATCAGTGGTTTGTTTTTCGATAGTCCTTTTAATGTTGTTTTAAAATTTTTATTTTGTCCTTCTGGTCTTGTAACATGGATTCGTTCTTCTGTTAATTTAAAACAACCGATATAGCAAGAAATCGCTAATATTCCAAGAATAACTGCTGTCATAAATACTCGGTTCGCATTAATATCATTGTCCACAAATACAATGAGTGGACCAATAACGGTAATAATTAAACTCGCAATCATCGATCCAGCAGTTCACCAAGTGGATAAGGAAGTACGGTGAGATGATTCCTCACTCATAGCAGAGGCTAAAGCACCATAAGGAATGTTCACAGTACTATATAGTGTTCCCCATACAATATAGGTTATGAATGCCCACGCTAGATAAAATCCATTGGACATACCAGGAATGGTCACAAACATTAACACACCTGAAAATACGAGGGGAAAAGACATTCGGAGAATCCATGGTCTAAATTTTCCGTTTTTTGTAATGTTTCGTGAGTCGATAAACCGTCCCCATGCAAAATCTGCTACTGCATCCCAAAGTCTTGCGATTAAGAATAATAATCCTACAGTGGCTGGATTAATATGAAATACATCTGTATAAAAGACCATTAAAAAAGTACTTACATAAAAGAAAAAGAAGTCATTTCCTAAATCACCTAATAAATAGCCAGCTTTATCTTTTATTCCAAATGGTTTAACCTTTTTACTATAACTGTGTGACGTATTCATCTTCCAGTTTCCTCCTTCGTTGTTGTCGAAACTATGCAGTTAGTATACGGAAAACTGTTATACAAACTGTTTTATTCTTGTGCATTAATAACTTGTGTTTAATCAATTAAGTGTTATTTTCGTTAAAATATAAACACCGATAAATATATGATGTCTATAATTAATCGCTGTTAATAAAGGAAAAATACTATTTCGTTCATAAAATTATCATATTTTAGAAACTAGTAGTAGCAGTTTACTATATTTGTTGTATAACAAAAACGTATATATACAAGGTAAGGATTAGTGTGAACATAATTACTTAAGTGAATACAGAAAGTGAATTAAAAAAGAGGTTGGGACAAAAGTAAAAACTCATCATTTTCTCTTAAAAGAAAATGATGAGTTTTTGATATTAAACTGAAAATTGATTTCCGTTCCGGGGACGCTTTCCACGGGCCCGACTCGAG
>JAAYHP010000609.1 GCA_012735355.1 Lysinibacillus sp.
CTCGAGTCGGGCCCGTGGAAAGCGTCCCCGGAACGGAAATCAATTTTCAGTTTAATATCAAAAACTCATCATTTTCTTTTAAGAGAAAATGATGAGTTTTTACTTTTGTCCCAACCTCTTTTACTTTTGTCCCAACCTCTTTTAACTTTTATGCGGGCATTTGAATTTATGATAGAGTACAACTAGAGAACTATCAAATAGGAAAAGGCAATGATAGAAAATATACTTTTATGCCAACCATTTAAGCCGATATTAATATAAGAAATACAGGAGAAAGAAAGTGTTTATGTAATGAAAACGATAAAAGAAATAAAAGAAGCGTTAAAAAGTGCAACAACCTATGAACCGTGGATGGAATTGCTGAAAGAGGACGAAAGGGCTGGCGTTCAAAAAGCCTTTGAACAATGGCAAAAAAGGATGGAAAAACAGCAAAAATTATTTGATGAATTCATGAAAAAGTGTGAATTTGATGAGCAATTTTTGCCTTCACAAGAAGCGTTGCTTGCTGGGATTGATGAAGCCGGAAGAGGCCCGTTAGCAGGACCGGTTGTCACTTGCGCTGTGATTTTACCAAAAAATTGCAAAGAGTTAGTTGAGGTAAACGATTCAAAACAACTATCTAAACAAAAAAGAGCGGCATTAGCTGAGTTAATTAAAAAACATGCATTGGCTTATTCCATTCATTTTCAAAGTGCTGAAGTCATCGATAAGATTAATATTTTAGAAGCGACGAAACAATCGATGAAATGTGCAGTTGAAAATTTATCAATTCGACCGGATTTTTGTATTGTAGATGCCGTTACTATACCGATGGATATTCCGCAAAAAGATATTGTTAAAGGCGATGCGAAAAGTCTTTGTATTGCAGCGGCTTCCATCTTAGCAAAACATGAACGGGATCTTTATATGGAAGAGTTACATAAACAATATCCTCAATATGGATTTGATCAACACGCTGGATATGGAACAAAACAACATTTGGAAGCAATTGAACAATATGGACCTACGATACATCATCGTAAAACTTTTGAACCAATTAAAACAATGCTAGAGGAAAAGGTGATGATATGACAATCCCTGCATTTAATCCGATTCAAAATCAACAGGTAAATATAGAAAAAGGTCCCCTCGTTTTAAAACAGGGACAAGTATTTCATGGAAGTGTGAAGCAATTGTATCCCGGACAATTAGCGGAAATACAAATTGGTGAGCATCGCCTTGTAGCAAAGCTTGAGACGCCTTTAAAGGTGGGAGATTCGCATTTTTTTCAAGTAGTAAACATATCGCCAGAAGCCCAATTAAAAGTAGTTTCAGGCCCTGTTTCAGGAGCTTCACAACTCAATATACAGCAATTAATTGAATCATTAAATTTGCCTAAGTCATTGGAAATGCAACAAATCGTATCTCTTTTTTTAAAGGAACAACTTTCGATTTCTAAGGAGCAAATGTTGCAAGCGGAAAATTGGCTTAAAAATCTGCCTGAAGGAGCATCGAAAAAGGAAGCCCTTCTTGCATTGCAAAAACTTGCCCAATTAAAAATTCCATTTTCTGAGGAAACTTTTAAAGCTTTATTGTTTGGCTCCCAAACAACGGGGATTTCAAGAAATTTAGAGCAGCTAATAAACTTGCTAGAGCAAAATAATCAAATTTCCCCTCAAGTGAAATTAAATTTGCTGAATCAATTGCAATCCATTGCAAATCCTTTTGAAGCTGAAACGGCGGGCGTCATTATTTCCCGTGCTATTCAGACACTGCTATCTGGAGCACAAGAAGCAGAAAAGCAGCAAGCATTACAAATGTTAAAAGAGGCAAATATACTTCCGAGAGATACGAACTTGAACAGTTGGTTAAATACAAGCTTTAATCGAATATCATCAAATAACGAAACAACAGGACATGTGATTCAACAATTACGTTCAGGCAGTTCAATCATCGATACAATCAAATGGATAAATAATGAATCTACCCTTTCCAATGAACAAAAAAACACTCTGATACAAATGATCAATTCATTTAATGGTAGTAAAAGTCAGCCTGTTGAACTATTGGCAAAACAATTGCATGTACAGCTATTAAAAGCTTACTCCGACCAAAGCGTGAGCCAATTATTTTCCAAAGGACATTTCACTGCAAAAGAACAACTACTCACATTGTTAAAACCAAATATTCATTTAGAAAATGCCGATATGGAGTTGCAAAGTATAAAGAGACTATTGAATGCTTCAGAACATCAAGGAACTCAAAGATTAGTAGCAGAAGGAAATGCACTAATACAATCTGCAATGAATAGCCAAGGGATTTTAAAAGGTCTTCAATCGACTTTAGAAAGTCTTGGGTTAAGTTATGAAGCTGCAATGAATAAACAAGTCGATATCGAAAAAATAACGCAATCATTAAAACCACAGTTGCTTTCATTGCTCCAAGATACGAGTACACCAACGGAATTGAAAAATGTAGCGGAAACATTGCTTGCCCGATTAAATGGAATGCAGCTATTATCCGGAGAAAATGGGCATCAACATCAAATTGTGATGCAAATTCCATTACAATTTTTAGGAAAACAAGTTGATGCAACAGTGCAATGGAACGGAAGAATGAAAGATGATGGAAAAATCGATTCCGATTTTGCAAGGATATTATTTTACTTAAATATGGAAACGTTAAAAGAGACGGTCATTGATATGCAAGTACAAAATCGTATAGTGACCATACATGTATAC
>JAAYHP010000610.1 GCA_012735355.1 Lysinibacillus sp.
ACTGTACACTGTTCAATACAAAAACGATGGGCGCCGGATTTCCCTCGAAGTTGTCGCAGTTCTTTTTTAATTGGGCAATCTATGCAAAAAGTATCAATTAATTCATCAATATCTTTCATTACTACGTTTTTTTTCACAAACAATAGTCCCCCTTATCTTAAGTTTTTATATTTTACTATCGATGTTTTTTTATTGTCAAAGCGAATATCATTATTTCCTTAATATTAAATATTATTTATTACTCAAGAAGCCAATTGATGACTCAATGGTGCTAAATATTAGTGTAAACAAATTTTAAATAAATGAAACTTTAAATGCTCGCTATTGACGTTTCCAACTTCTTAAAACAAATAAAAAACAGAAGTTTGATGGAATAAACCAGACAAACTTCTGCTTTTTAGATTCATTATTCATTATTTTTGAAACAATGGTACACGCCATTCCTTTTCTAATTCAATTACTTCCGTTTCAGCAATGATATGAAGTGTAATTTCTTCTGGAATGTCTTTTAAATCGTAGGTAACAAGTTGAATTGTTTGTTTGAAACGCCCTTTTTCATCGGTTTCGTCTAATATAGATCTACCGCTGTTAAAAATAGAGTAACTTTTTCCTTTTTCATCACTAATAGCCCACAAATCTAAATTTGGTGCTTTTTGTTCTGAGAAGCCCGTCATATGCACTTCAATAGATTTTTGACTTTTTATTGGCATCCATGATTTTTCTAAAGAGTAATCCGTTTTGTCATCGATGGATTCAATCGTTAGCTCATAACCGTTATATTCAAAGGTTTTCGGCAATTCATTAGGCTTAAATGTAATGGAGAAATCCGAAACTTTTGGTCGATAAATCGTATCTACTACGAAATATAACTCTTCTTCCCCCTTTTCTGGAACGAAAGAGTCTACCTTTGTGATTGGTCCTAGCTCTTTTGCATCGCCATCCCACCATCCATTGCCGCTAATCATGTTCTCCGAAACAGGATATCCCCGATTTTCTTCGGCATAAATATTTTCATAGCCAAGTACTTCCCCTTTATTATTTTCAATGCGATAGCCAATACGAGGGAAGTGTGGGAAAAATGGATAAACAATTTCTTCATTAAATTGCAATTCTTTTTCTTTCAATTGTTTATACAACTGCTCTTTTGCTTCATCTGTAAATTCTAATGTATAATCAATTTCCGTAGCAGATGTGGCGTATCTTACCTTATTTAAATTGATTTTTACATCTTCTATCTCGATGAATTCATTTAAAGCAACTACTTTTTGATGTTCAAGAGCTGGTGTTAAATCGATCGGTATTTCTACTTGCCAGTGTCCATTTTTACCAGCAAGCTGATTGATGTTTAATTGAATCGTTCCTTTTGAAAAGTCATCAATTTCAACAAGGGATAATTCATAAATACCATAATCGTCATGGCTTCCCCAACTCATTGATCTGAGTTGAACTTCTTTGTTATTTTCATCAAGTAATTTGATTGCACTTAAGTCTACACCTTCAATAAATGGGTCTAGCGTTTTCCCTTGTTCATTCGTCACCCGGTAGGAAAAGGCAATTCGTGATGTATCTGCAATAACATCTTCAACATGTAGTGTAATTCCTGCATCTGTGACTGAAAGGTTCACTGGTGTTGCGATATCCGTATCGACCGCCATTTGTAATCCTTCATCAACCGTTTCACTGGAGAAAATACCACCAATTAGTTTTGCAAATCCAGGGTTTACCGTCATAACAATTCCCCCTGCAAGGCAAAGGCTAGCTGCGGTACCAAGCATCCATTTCATTGAACGGTTTCTTTTTCTTTTATACGGCTTTAGCTGCGATACAATCGTGTCGGCAAATTCATTTGGCAACACGGGAGCTTTTAATGTTTCTTTTAGTAGTTCGTCTTCTTTTGCGATAACTTCAAGTTGTTGTTGGCAATAAAGGCAAGACTCAATGTGACTTTCAACGGTATTCTTTTCTTCGTCATCTAAAAACCCATCAATATAAGCGTACAACTTATCCTCGTTCGGACACATCATAAAAATACCCTCCTTGTTGTACATTTTTTCGTAATTTTTTCTTCGCACGATATAATTTGTTCCGTACATCCGTTAGAGAAATATTTAACATTTCACTAATCTCGATGTAGCTTAATTCATTGGCATACCGTAATAATAAAATCATCCGTTCTTCCTCTGGTAATGTTGAAACCATCTTCTCAATTTCCCTGCTTTTCTCATTCTGCAATAACACTACTTCCGGGGGTAAGTTGCTTCCTATGGTTGTATGTTCTATTTGTTCCGTTTGAAAATTTTTCTTACGAAGTTGATCTAAACAATAATTGATAGCGACCCGATATATCCAGCTTTTAAAGGATCCTTTTTGATCGTATTTTCCTAGCTGTTCATAAACTTTTATAAATGCTTCTTGCAATAAATCTTCAGCTGTTTGGGGATTTTTCGTCATGCGTAAAATCGTCGCGTACAACGGATTTTTATATTTGTTAATGATGTGTATGTAAGCTCCCTTTTCCCCAGCTAAAATTTGTCGTATATAGCGGATTTCCTCTTCCATGTTCTCACTCCTTTCTCTCTTCACTTATTAAAACGAGTTTACTATTTAAAAAATCTCACTAAAATGGAATATTTTTTGAAAATCCTCATTTAGCTCTTACCCTCGACACTAATACGCCTTCAAATATAGAGGCGTTTTTCTAAACCATTATGAAAAACGGCAACTTTTCCATAAAAAATGACTTTTCAAAGCAAGAAAAGTCATCATTTCAAATTTTCCTTTATTGGCATATAATGTATATTAGTAAAGGGTTTTATTTCTGTACATGGAGAATATATTTTTTGGATAAAATTGAACCATTTGTTTACTATTTCTTTTTCAATTCAACTATTTATTGCGTTATAATATAGTTAGAAAGTATTGCAATAGAATGATTCTTTTAATAGTGGAGGTTCTATGTTAGAAATTTATATTGATGGCGCTAGCAAAGGAAATCCTGGTCCTAGTGGAATTGGGTTATTTATAAAAGGAGAAGGTCATTCGATACAAATCGGTGAATATATTGGAGAATCGAATAATCACATCGCAGAATTTATCGCACTAATTCGCGGATTAGAAGAAGCGAAAAAATTGAAAACTACTTTTGTTTCCGTTCGATCTGATTCTAAAATTGTTGTTAACTCCGTAGAAAAACAGTTCGTAAAAAATGAACACTTTAAACCTTATTTAGAAAAAGCATTATCTCTTGCCAAGGAGTTTGAACTGTTTTTTATTAAATGGGTACCTGAAGATCAAAATAAAGCTGCTGACGTTTTAGCTCGTCAAGCTATTCATAAAATGGTTAAAGCTTCAACTTAATATAAAAAAAGAGGTTGGGACAAAAGTAAAAACTCATCATTTTCTCTTAAAAGAAAATGATGAGTTTTTGATATTAAACTGAAAATTGATTTCCGCTCCGGGGACGCTTTCCACGGGCCCGACTCGAGCCTCCTCGGAGCTCGTTCCTCGCTCCTGCGGGGTCTCGAGTTTCGGGCTGTTCCCGTTGGAGTCGCCCCGTCACTCCAATCAAT
>JAAYHP010000611.1 GCA_012735355.1 Lysinibacillus sp.
GAAAATATCACCACCAATGCCATTCATATGTGGATAAACTACCGCAAGCGTTGATGCAATCGCAATGGACGCTTCAATCGCATTGCCTCCCCTTTGTAATACAGACAGACCCGCTTGTGATGCTAGGTAGTGAGGTGTTGTCACCATTCCTTTCATCGCCATCGTTGTCGCTCTGTATTGAACCATTTTCATTTCCCCCTTTGTAAAATGGCTATTGTAATAAAGTTCCCCAATCGACTTAATTTTCTATTTTTTCAGTCAATTTATACTAAGATAAAACTTTCTTAATAAATTGTAAAGGGGGAGTCTCATATATTCTCGTAAAAACATAAAATTTCAACAAAATAGAAAGATTTTTCGACATTCCGAAATAAAACCCTCACAAATTAAGACATTTCTCGGGAAATAATTAGAAATTCATCAAAAAAAGAAAAAACCAGTCGAATTTACATACCGACTGGTTCCTAAACAATTCCCTCATTCATAACTACGCAATTCCATATTTTAATAGATTTTCTCCATCTTTAAAAGTATTAAACGAAATTTTCCTATCACTTAATTTACTAAATTCGTAAACCTTTCAAATGGCAACTCGTGGGCTTCTGCTACTTTATCGTAAGTAACATAACCATTAAACGTGTTTAAACTTTTCGCAAGGGCTAAATCATCTAATAACGCTTTTCTCAATCCTTTATTCGCAATTTGTAACGCATAAGGAATCGTCACGTTCGTTAAAGCGACGGAAGATGTTTTTGGCACAGCCCCAGGCATATTTCCTACCGTGTAATGGACAACTCCGTGTTTCACAAACGTAGGATTTTTATGGGTTTTCACATTATCCGACGTTTCAAAAATTCCTCCTTGGTCAATCGCCACATCGACAATGACCGAATGTTCTTCCATTTGCTGAACCATTCGCTCTGTCACAAGCTTCGGCGCTTTTGCTCCCGGAATTAATACAGCACCGATCACTAAATCGGATTTCGCCACTTGGTGTTCGATATTATATTCATTGGAAATCATCGTTGAAACTGTATTGCCAAATAAGTTATCAAGTTCACGCAAGCGACTTGAATTCACATCTAAAATCGTGACATCTGCTCCTAATCCCGCTGCAATTCTTGCTGCGTTATAGCCAACGATTCCCCCACCGATCACTGTTACTGTTCCACGTTTTACACCAGGCACGCCAGATAAAATAATTCCCTTTCCACCATGAGTTTTTTCGAGCAATTGGGCACCAATTTGAGCTGCCATTCTTCCTGCAATCTCACTCATCGGTGTAAGAAGCGGCAACGCGCCGTTCGCAAGCTGTACCGTTTCATAAGCAATGCCCGTCACCTTTTTCTCAACCATTTCTTCTGTTAACCGGCGATCAGCAGCTAAATGTAAATACGTAAAGATAATTAATCCTTCACTGAAATATGGATACTCTTCTTCAATCGGTTCCTTCACTTTTAGAACCATATCCACGTCCCAAGCTTCTTTTGCCGTACCGACAATTTGTGCCCCTGCTGCTTCATATACCGCATCAGGAAAGCCAGATTCTTTCCCTGCATTCGTCTCAATTTTCACTTCATGGCCATTTCGCACAAGCATTTGAACTCCCGGCGGTGTAATGGCAACGCGATTTTCAAATACTTTTACTTCTTTCGGTACACCGATTATCATAGCACGATCTCCTTTACAACGATTCTTTAATCTCTTTAATTGCATTTACAACTTCATAGATAACCTTCTCGATATCTTCATCCGCAATATTTAAAGGTGGCGCAATTGTAATAACGTTATTGTATCCAGCTACCGTCGCACCGTTTTTATTAATAATGACACCCTTTTCTTTACACTTCGCAATAACTTCATTCACCAATTTCACATCTAACGGTGCTTTCGTTTCTTTATCACTCACAAGTTCAATGCCAATCAATAAACCTTTACCACGCACATTCCCTACAATTGGCTCATCTTTCAATGCGTCTTGCAAGGCTTGCAACATTTCCGAACCCTTCACAGCTGAACGCTCAAATAAGTTTTCTCGCTCCATAATTTCAATATTTTTAATTGCTAAAGCACATGCTGCTGGGTTTCCACCGAACGTATTTACATGGCGGAAGTAATCATATGCACCACTATCATTAAAGGCTTCATAAATTTCTCGTCTTACCGCTGTTGCAGATAAAGGAAGGTAAGCGCTCGTAATGCCTTTCGCCATTGTAATAATGTCTGGTTTTACACCGTAGTGCATAAAGCCAAATGGTTTTCCTGTGCGACCAAAACCGCAAATCACTTCATCGACAATCATTAATGCACCATGCTTTTTACAAACAGCTTCGATTCCCTTTAAATAACCTTCAGGAGGCATAATGACACCGCCGCCAGTAATAATTGGTTCCAATATCATCGCTGCAATTGTATCGCTAAATTCCCAAGTCATTACTCTGTCTACTTCTTTCACACTTGGAATATCTAGCGGATCCGTAAAGCTATCTTC
>JAAYHP010000612.1 GCA_012735355.1 Lysinibacillus sp.
CTTTTAATCATCATCTGGGGCGTCAGCTGGCCCATCTATAAACACGGCGTCAATTTCATGCCACCGCTTCTTTTTGCAGGAATCCGATCCTTTATCGCAGGTATCATTCTCTTCTTCATTGCATACAAACATAAGCACCTACTCCAATTCAAAGGACTGTGGCTGTTTTACGTGATTTCCGCCATCCTCAATAACATCTTATACCTTGGACTCCAAACGGTCGGCATGGTTTACTTACCAGGAGGCTTATTTTCCGTACTTGTTTACTTCCAGCCGGTGATTCTTGGCATATTATCATGGTGGTTCTTGCAAGAGGAAATGACTATCGCCAAAATCATCGGGCTCGTCATCGGATTCATCGGCATTGTCCTCGTTAGCATCGATGGCCTCCTCATCCATCTTTCCGCCATCGGGGTCGCCCTCGCCCTCGCTACTGCCCTCGCCTGGGCAAGCGGGGTCGTCTACGTGAAAAAACTGAAATCCCGAGTCGATTTTTACTGGATGGTCGTTATGCAACTCCTTCTTGGTGGGGCGACTCTACTTATCTCCGGCTATTTCTTTGAAGATATTAACGCCATCCAATGGAATATCGACCTCATTGCTACGATTGTTTGGGGCGGCACCGCGGGAATGGCAGCAGGACAATTCATTTATTTTAAGTTGATGAATGAAGGTGAAGCAAGTAAAGTTGGCTCCTACACCTTTTTAGTTCCGATTATATCGGTGATTGTCAGCGCCATCTTTTTAAAAGAAAGCATTACACTCTATTTATTTATTGGAATGATTTTAGTAGGATTAAGCATTTATCTCGTCAACTTTCAAAAGAAAAGCCTATGAACTAAAAAAAGCGAAGGCCTTCATTACCTTCGCTTTCACTATAATTTCTATTTAAACTGTCCTGTAATTCTAAAGCCGATTTCAGCAAAAATAGTAGCAAATAAAAATGTTCCTGTATAAACAACTAAAGAAACAACAACGATACGCCATCCAAGTTGCTTAAACTCATTAATATCCTTACCGAAAGATAAACCGGCATAAGCTAAAATTGGTGTCGCCAATGCCATGAAGTTAATTTGCGTAGTCGCGTCCACAATAGGTTGTTGCCATGGGAAAATCGGCGATGTGATTAGTAATGCAATCACTGAAACCCAAATAACGACTGGGATTTTTAATGGCACTACTTTATCAAGAAAATATCCTGCTAAAGTAATCACTATAATAATTAGCATACCTGGAGCCGCATCGATTGGATTCACGCCATAGCCAATCCAGTTACCAAACAATGCGATAACCCCTATAACTAAAAAGGTTAAAGTTTTATCTAACATGATGTCCCCCTACAATGTATGTTTAAGCTTCTTTCTTTTTCGAAAATCTACCTAAAATCGGTTCCAATTTGTTATATAAGAAGTTTGTAAGCGGTAATGAGAATACAACACAGACAAACGTCCCAACGATTGTTGTAATTAAGTTGGCTGCCCCTGCAAATACCGCAATCTCAGTGGCCGATTCTGGATAAATAATCGACAAGGCACCGGTCATCGCCGCCATCATACTACCGGAACCGACGCCCGCACCCATCGCAAGGGAAATCGGATGGAACCAACCCGTACTACCAATTAAACTAGCAACGAGGGATAAGTACACCGCACCGAACAGAGTCCCACAAACATAAACACCTAAAGCACCGCGGGATTCAGGTGAACCACCACCGTATTTTTCCGCAATAATTGCTAAGTTCGGCTCCCGGTCAATGGAGAAAGTCGCTCCCACCGCTTCCCGTTTCATACCAATCAATAAAGCTACCGGTAAACCGAACACAATTGTTCCTAAAATATGCCCAATCTCTTGAAACGTTAAAGCAAAACCAGCATCGAGCAACTCAGGGATGGACGGCCCCATCAACGTTCCTAACTTTGCCACAAACAACATAAAGGAAATTCCCAAAATATTAGAAGCAATCGTCATATCTTTTTCAGATAAAATTTTTAATTTTGGCAAACTAATGATTGCCCCAAGAATTAACGCATAGAGCATCGGGAATAAAGCAATTGCCCCAACGCCAATATTAAAACTTTTTACTCCAATGAATTCACCAAGGCACACAAGCACAAAAGTAAGCCCATGGAGCTTAAAGCTTTTAAGCTCTTTCATCTTTACACATCCTCATATAAAAATTTTATTTTTTAATAAACGGTGTAGTCGCTAAAGCAACATACAACCCAATGCCATATTTCATCGCTTCAGGACTCGGCAAGAATTTTTCATGATGCAGTTTATATGCTCCACCTTCATCGTCACCAACACCTAAAAATAAAAAGGCACCAGGTACTTCTTCTAAATAAAAGGCAAAGTCCTCGCTCGCCATGCTCGGCTTTTCAATCTCTTCCACCGCATCAGAACCAAACACTTCTTTAGCAAGTCCTTTCGCATGATCGACATATTCACTAACATTGCTCGTTACAGGATAATCAACGATATACCGAATATCTGCATCTAAGCGGAAAGCAC
Organism: Lysinibacillus sp.; assembly: GCA_012735355.1. Taxonomy (GTDB): domain Bacteria; phylum Bacillota; class Bacilli; order Bacillales_A; family Planococcaceae; genus Ureibacillus. Next base: position 2,512 of record JAAYHP010000612.1, read on the forward strand.
TACCCATGTCTTGAACAATGCGAGTAAACTTTTCTTGCACATTTTTTCGAGTATCACTATTGATTGTCCGTACAGTCCCTTTGAACACCGCTTTTTCTGGAATAATATTAAAGCCTGTCCCCGCTTCTAGCGTACCAATCGTAATAACAGCAGAATCGAGCGGGTCAATTTCACGGCTAATGATACTTTGTAGAGATGCTATGATGTTGGCACTCCCTACAATGGCATCCACCCCTTGGTGAGGTGCTGCACCGTGACCAGATTTTCCTGTTAACGTCACTTCAAATTGGTCCATACTTGCCATAAGAGCACCACTTTTAAATCCGATTTTTCCAAGGGGAAGGTCCGGCCATACGTGGAAGCCATAAATGTAGTCCACATCTGGATTTTTCAATGCTCCGTCTTTAATCATAACGCGAGCTCCAGCTAACATTTCTTCCGCTGGTTGGAAAATAAATTTAATTGTTCCGGAAATATCCTCTCGCATTTTGGAGAGAACTTTCGCAGCGCCAAGCAACATCGATACATGCATATCATGTCCACAAGCATGCATTACATTTTCATGCTCTGAGGCAAAATCAACGCCAGTGCACTCTTTAATAGGAAGGCCGTCCATATCCGCTCTCAGTCCTATAACAGGCCCTTCTTTTCCGCCTTTCAAAACGCCGATAACCCCCGATGTTGCGTAGCCTGTCTCAACTTCGATTCCACACTCGATAA
>JAAYHP010000613.1 GCA_012735355.1 Lysinibacillus sp.
GGGTAATGGCGTTAATCGCGGCAACGGCTTTACATCCAGCAGACTATTTTGCAATAAACTCAACTCCAGCGGTATTTAGTACCCTTGGTATGGAAGTTGTGAATTTACCTGAGTTAGAAGAAGAAATCGGGATGGATTTAGAAGGACGGACAGGTGGAGCTGTTACATTGGCGGTAGGGATGAGCTATATTTTTGCTAAAATTCCTTGGTTTAGCCATTTAGCATCTTATTTCTATCAATTCGTGATCATGTTTGAAGCTGTATTTATATTGACCGCTATCGATGCAGGAACGCGAGTGGCACGATACTTAATTCAAGATTTCTTTGGCAATATTTATAAACCATTAAAAAGGGTAGATTGGTTGCCTGGCTCGATTTTTGCCAGTGCTCTAGCATGTCTCGCTTGGGGGTATTTATTGTTCTCAGGAGATATCGGCTCCATTTGGGTATTATTCGGAGTGTCAAACCAATTAATGGCATCTATTGGTTTAGTTATTGGAGCAACGGTTATATTAAAAATTGCCGATAAACGATGGTATGTTTTAACATGTTTAGTCCCACTTGTTTATTTATATGTAACAGTGAATGTAGCTGCCTTTTGGATGATCCGGAATGTATATTGGAACGCAGAAGCAAGTGGATTCAATATATTAAATGGTATTTTATCAATCATTATGTTGATATTAGGCTTTGTTGTAGTTATTTTTGCTATTAAGAAATGGATCGAATTATGGAAAGATCCTCGTTTTACACAAACCGCAACAATAAGTTAATAGAATTTGAAGGAAGCATCTAACAAAGTATGTTGGATGCTTTTTCGTAAACCCTTAAAGTAGATTTAATGATTTTTGAATAATTACGTGTAACTGACTAATGGTTCATCAAAACAGTTCAATATGCCCCGGCAATTGGCTATCCAAAATCTGAAAAAAAACCCCAATTAGGATAGATGAATTTTATTTTTTCATCTGATTACCTAATTGGGAGGTTATTAGTGTTGGATGATAGTTATTAAAATAAACAGGGAATTTATCGTTAATATAATACTCAAAGCTACCATTTTATTCAAAAACATAACTAAGTACATCAATGGCCTGGTCAACGGTTTCAACTGTGACGTTGGCTTTGTTGGAAAGTTCTTTTAAAGGATGAATTAATGACGTAGGTCGAATAATGATTGTTGGTTTATTCAAAGCAATAGCTGTGCTCACATCCATCGCTGTATTCCATTGACGATACTCTTCTCCGAATAAACCAATTACAATATCTGCTTTTTGCATTAACACTTGTGTTCTAAAATTATTGATATTTGATGCCGCATCATCTTTATATAAATTTGATGGTTGTTTCCCTAAAATATCTTCACCGATATTGTCTGAACGGTCATGATCTGTTTGTGGTCCAACAAATCGAAGAGGAAGATTTCTTTCCTTCGCTTTTTGTTTCACTTCTTCCCTCCAATCATCATGAATTTGTCCAGCTAAATAAACAGTAAGTTCCATTATTATTTCCTCCCCACAATTGTATCTATAGTCTATCCTATCGAATTTCCCGTTCTTTTCAAAGCGAAGAAGATCAGGCACCCAATACTCTCCTCCTACATACAATAACATACATGAACACCAATAAATTAGCATTCTATAGGCGGATAACTAGATACCTTTCTGTGTTTACACGTATAAATAATAATGAATTTAAAAATAGGAGGAACAAAAATGAATAGGGAGTTTGTACATTCGTTATTAAATAAGATTGTAAAAATCGACCGTGGTGGACCTGAATCGAGAGTTGGTATGATTCTTGGAGCAGAAAATGACTATTTAATTTTACTTACAGCTGAAGATGGGGTAGTTTACTACCAATTGCACCATATTAAAAGCATTACGCAAGATTCACAAGATTCCATGACTTTAAATGTTGAAGTACCGGAGAATTTTGAATTTGTTACAGGTGTAGATTTTAGATCAGTATTAAATGGCTTACGAAATGCATGGGTAAAAATTAACCGTGGTGGACCTGAAGCTCTTGAAGGTGTATTGCAAGAAGTAACAAATGATTACGTAACAATTGTTGCAAATAAAGAAGTTGTTCGAGTGGCATTGTTCCACATTCGAAACATTAGCTATGGATTGAAATTAGAAAAGGTAGAAAAAGACGCGGGAGGAAATAACGAATAATTGAAAAGGTATTGGGGAAAGCAATTAAAAGGAGGCCCTTATTTTGAATGTAGAAAATCTAATTGATTCAATAAGAGGTCTAGAAGGATTTGAAATTGGATTATATTTAAACGAAAACAAAACCGTTCATGGAACATTATTAAGTATACGTGATGATCACATTGTAGTAAAAATAAATGAAAATATTTATTATTTTCCTTATAACCATATAAAAGCAATATCGAAAAGTGCAAAAGATATACAATCAACTACCTCTTCATCTCAAATGATTCAACTAGGCATGAATTTAGAAGAAATATTACAAAATATGCAACTTCAGTGGATTACAGTAAATAGTTTTATCGAACCAACTTTTTCTGGTGTGCTTAGTAAAATTGCTAGAGACCATATTTTATTAATCGATGGACAGAAGCAACTATTTATCTTAAAATCACACATTGTAAATATTTTGAATGAACAAATAGATGAAGATCAAATTGCCAATCAACAACAAAATAGCCTCGTAGCAACTAATCTATTATCTGTAAACCCAATAGCTTCCACCATTCCAAATAATTCAAACTTACAACAAAATATTAACTTCGCAAGTTTTTTAACGGAAGAACAAAAAAGGGAGTTTTCTGATCTCGCTCGAAAAAAATTTAAAAAGCTAGTTCCTGTTAGTAAAGTTAAAACAATTTTGCAAAAACAAAGGAATAGCAATCAACAACATGCAGAGAATACAGAATCCAGCGATAACATCCAAATGAATTTAGAACAAGAATCAGTGGATAAATCAATAAATGCTTCGACGATTGCTTCAACAGAAAATATTGAAACGCCTCAATCAATAGATGAAAAAGCGATTTCTCAAACAAAAAAATCTATAAAAAAGGTTGAAAAAAGTCCTTTCTTACAAGAATTGAAATTTAATTCTCCGCTAGAAACATGTACTTGGAGTGCCATCAGTGAAGATAACAAGAAAGAATCTAAAATGACTATGGATGAAGAAAAATTATCGGAGACGACAGAAATTTCTAAAGTAGAAAAAGAGACAGTGCCTCTTTCGACAGAATTAGCTGTTCAGGTGACAAATGAGGAGCTAAATACTCAACAAGATGCTGTTGAAACAGCTGAAATACTAGAAGATTATAATACAGAAACGATATACGAAAAGGAACCAATCCAAATCCTAATGGAAGACAATAGACGCTTATTGGAATGCCAATATTATGCTTTAATGAAGTTTGCGGAAAGAATGTATCACTTAGAAAATCAGTATCAAACAATTATGAACCATGCGAAAAAGATGTATTTGCAATTAAAAGAAAGACAGTATTATTAACATTCATTGGAGAAGCGGGTAAGAAAAGTACTTGCTTCTCAAAGATTCATGTGGCAATAGGGACTTTAAGGAAATTAGACTATATATGAAAAAGTATAAATTTATTCAAAAACTTCCCTCTATTGAAAAAGAAAAACATCTCTTTTTTTGATAGAGGGAACAGTATTTAGAAAAGTTTATAGAAATTTTAATTGATTTATTAAAAATTGATTCCTATTCTCGATAAAATTCAATATATATTCCTTTTCGCTAATTACCGACTCCTTTTTATGATGAATATAAGGATCTAAATCAATAAATGAAATTATTTTTGATTGAATTTCTTCGATATGTGGTTGTATTTTTGGTGGCACAAATTGTTCTTGCAATATATTTTTTAAAACATCGTAGTATATTTGTTTATACTTACTAATTTCTAATAATCTTGCTGTTAACGTGTTATACCCAGAAATTGGTACATATTCTAATTCGAAGGGCTCGCCATGTAAGTTACGTCCCCAAGAGCCATCGTAATCCCAAGGCGTAATCTCAAATAGTTGTGTCTTACTATTGTGATATAGCGCATAATTATGAATGAACCCATCAAAGTTTTGAGTACAAACTACGCCAGCAAGCCATCTTAAATACTTATCCACATTCAATATTTTTTCGATTTCTTCCGAAAATTTTTCTTTTGAATAAGTATTAATGATTATTAATAGTTTTTTTAACGCATCTTCACTTTGAAAAGAATGTTTTATTGTATAGCCATCTAGCAATGTCTTTTTTATATAACCTTCTGGTGTATATAATGAAAAGTTTGCATCATCATTTGTTGCGTAATAAATAGACCCTTCAGGCAAACCTCTTCTTTTTAAGCAATGTTCATCAAAGGATTCGATTGCTAAATAGATTCCTTGACAATTCCCATTAATAAACAACAAAACATGTTTCGAATCTGGTGCAAGAACTCCGATACGATTAAAAAAATCAAAAGAAAGTTTATTTCGCATTAATGAAGGATCATTATACTCTGCATTTAAGTGAATTTCGTGTTGACCATCCATGAAAAAAGGATTTTCAAATTGTATATGGTAAGATTTTTTTCTATGTTTCCGCAATTGATTTCCTCTAAAACTTATTCGAAAGATATAGCTTTCATTATTGAATGTTAATTTTCCGTGAACGTTTTCTTCTGCCCAAATATTTTTATAAAGTTTATACAAATTCTTTTTTGTAATTTCGATATAATAACTCTCCAATTAGTATCCTCCTAAATATGTTTAAAAAATGTTTTCATATCAGCAAAACACCTAAGTGTATGGATAAAATTTACATAATATATAAAGGACAATTATATGTTGGGAGGGAATAAATATTAGTACATTATTAATCGATAATGTTGATAAACTTGTTGAGATTGCAAAGGAGAATGATTTATTACACTATATGTACAATAATCCTATTGAAGACCCTGCTGAACTAGAAGCATCCATATTAGTAAAAAATAAAAAGTCAAATGGCAATAAAGGTGGTTCTAAAGGGAATATAAAGGGTGGATCTAAAGGAAATAAAGAAAAAGGTAGTAAAGGAAATAAAAGCGCCGGTTCAAAAGGAAACAAACAAGGCAGCAGAGGAAGTAAAAGCGCCGGTTCGAAAGGAAACAAACAAGGCAGCAAAGGAAGTAAAAGCGCCGGTTCTAAAGGAGACAAACAAAGAAGCAGAGGAAATAAAAGTGCAGGATCAAAAGGAAATAAAGAAAAAGGTTCAAAGGGGAATAAAAAAGGAAAAGGATCGAAAGGAAATAAAAAGGATAGCGATAATGCAAATAGCAGCCAATTAAGCGAGTCTGAAATAGAAAGAATTGTAAGAGAGTATTTAGAAAAGAAAAACAGACAATAATAAAATGATGAAGTATGTTAAACACATACGTGTTATTATCTAGAAGTGTTTTATATGAAATGATAGCATAGACTTTAATGCTATCATTTTTTTATGAGGGGGATAAATATGAATATCGGGTTAATCGGTGCGGGGGCGATTGCGAAATTTTTGTTGGATAAAATAAATCTACATTCACATACAAGTTTACATATTACGAGCATTTTTGTGAGAAATAAGGAGAAACATCAATCGTTAGAGTCGAAATATGGTGTCAAGCTGTTTACAGAGCTAGATGCATTTCTAGATTCAGAAATTGATATTGTCGTTGAAGCAGCGAATATAGAAGCGGTGCAAACTTTAATACCAACTGTATTAAAGAGAAAAGATATCGTATTAATAAGTGTCGGGGCTTTTGCAGAGGAGAAATTTTTATCTGAAATACAGTGTATTATTCAAGAATATAAACATGAAATTCATTTGCCTTCCGGTGCTATCGGGGGCTTAGATTTATTACAAAATGCTCAAGCTCTTGGTGCAGTGAGAAGTGTCCTGTTGACAACTAGGAAACCTGCAAACACTCTCACCGATGAGAAAATCCATGAATCAAAAGTTATTTTTGAGGGAAAAGCGGTTGATGCCATTAAAAAATATCCAAAAAATATGAATATATCTATCGTTCTATCATTAGCAGGTTTAGGTGCAGAGA
>JAAYHP010000614.1 GCA_012735355.1 Lysinibacillus sp.
ACTTGGAAAGAATCCCCCCTGCCTATTAAAATGCATATTTCAAGCCCGAAAAGTGAATCACAATTTCGACATCATTCCGATTTTGTGGACGTGGACATGTTTTTCAACTTTTTAAAAGAAATCAATGGATCGGTGCCTGAAATTCACTGCATGATCGAAGCTAAAAGGAAGGATGAAGCTCTTTTTAAATTAATGGAAAATATAAAAAGTAGAGGAAATATTAAAATAGTGGATGGATCTTCCTTTTACTTGAAGTAGTACATCGACCAGCTTTTGATGGATTTTTACTAGCATCCAATTCACCGATGCATTTCAGCCTTTGCGATTCCATGCTTAATTGCAGGAATAGCAATTTTACCTGTGCAAGAAGGATATGGAAATATGGTCCCTTCAAAAGAAACAGCATACTGCTTCTGTTGTGGAGACTGAATAAGTAACAACGAATTAATCAAGCCTTGATAGTGATATGGAAGATACGTTTTCGGGGCTTTTTTGTTTTACTTCATTTGAAACGCCTATAAATTTTAGTTTTAGACTGAATTGTGGTTTATTGTATCGAATTTCTACTATTTAAAAAACATAAAAGATTTCCTGGGAAATACAATGTTCGTTAATTTTCGACAGGTTATTGTATATATTTGTATGGAAGGAGCGGAAGATTGCACCTTTCTTTTTATAAAAGGTATTATTCGGATGCTTTCAATCGGGACTTTGCCTAGAATTAGGATTACATTATACATAGTATTTAAATTAGGTGATAGAATTAATAAAAGGAGATGGAGTGTTGAATTATTTCCATTATCATCCGTTTTATGGGAAGGAACTAATGCAACAGTTTGGACATTCTGATTATAGGCAACCATATGATATGAATTTTAATTATGGAGATTTCGATGTGTATGGGAATATTTCCAATATGCATGACCATTGGTGGCTAACAAATATGTACGATAATTTTTATGGTAATCTGAATAGGATAAATCCAAACTTTACAATACAGCCACATCACCATGAAAAGCGAAAGAGCGATCATGGTCCAAATCCATTTGTTATAAATATTAATGAAGCAGCAAAGAAAAATGATACTTATCGAACAGCTCTATGGACAGGGAATTATTTACAAATAACTTTAATGAGTTTGCATCCTGGAGAAGATATTGGTTTAGAAATTCATCCGGATACAGATCAATTTTTACGTGTGGAACAGGGAGAAGGAATTGTTCAAATGGGTACGAATCCGAATGATTTAAATTTCGTGAAAAGGGTATCGGATGATTCAGCAATTATGATTCCTGCTCGTACTTGGCATAATGTTACGAATACGGGAAGTGTTCCATTAAAGCTTTACTCCATTTATGCACCACCACACCATCCACATGGAACGATTCATCGGACAAAGGCGGATGCTTTTGCTGCTGAACAAGGATTTTATCCATCACATCCTAATTTTTAGATATAATTGAGAAGTTAAAGGTTAGCAATTTCTATTATTGAACAGGGGAGGTTGTTTAGACTCCTCTTTTTTTGTGTATATTATATTTATGTGTAAATCAGTTTAATAGAAGGATAATCGACAAGTAAGAAGCGAAAGAGACCGTTCAATTAGTAAAGAAATAGAAAATTATTTCCTTAGGCTAGAACATTAAATTTCCTTTCTGAATCTAGTACAATGGAAATAAATAGTTTACAGAAAGGAATATAACATCATGACCATTAAAAAAACACGAGAAGAACAGCTCGTGATTCAATACTTGAATAAATTAGGATTAAAACCTTATAAAAATAACCGTCAATTTTGGGATGATTTAAAACGAAGACACAATCAAGATATTGTAAATCAACTTAGTGAAAAAATGAAAGTCAATGATACAGATTTAGATTCACTGTCAGCCTTTTACGAATTAAAAAACAGTTCATTATCATTAAGTATAGACGTTAGTAAAATTTCAGCAGACTTATATAAGAAATATTTTGATTGGTTTACGACTCAAAAGGGACAAGCACCGAAGCGCATTCTTGAAGTGGGATGCGATAATGGAATTGTTGCTTGTTTTTTAGCAACGCTATATCCTGATTCAGAAGTGATAGGCATTGACCATCGCCTGAATACCATTGAACGAGCAAAGGAATTAGCTGAAAAGTTGAATTTATCCAATGTATCATTTATCCAAATGGAAATTGGTGAAGTAGCAACCCGATTTGACAAGCAATCTTTTGATTTAATCGTTTCCCTTAGCGTGTTTCATGAACTATTAAACTTACAAACACCTCGCTATTGGTCAATAGGTGAATTGTTAGAAATGGACGAAACTATTGATGATACATCATCTTTTATTTCACTCAAAACTCTTTTGAAAAATAATCCTTCAAGCAAATGGATTTCTTGTGAACGTCTACCTTTTATGGGGGCGATTTCAGTATGGGCAAAAGCCATTACGGCAAGTGGTTTTCATATTCTATGGGACGAAATGCAATATCTTCATTTCCAAGAGCTGGGAGAGCAACAAAAAATGCCGATTTTCATTGCATCGACGCAAAATAATATCGACCTGTTGGAGAAAGTGTATGCCTTTGAGTCAAAAGACAAAGTTTTACAATTATTTGATGGGAAGACATTGAAGGAGCCAGAAGCAGAAATTGTATTTGAGCAAACGGAAGATAAAGAGTTTGTCAAAGGCGTTGAAATTCACTTTACGAACGGGTCTGGAAATATGCGAATTGAATGTTGGAAAACTAGAGAGAAAATTTTCTTATATCAATTTACGAATATCGGTTATCGAGAGTTAAAAGTATTCGGAAATATAGAAAAAGCTTTATCAGATTTTGAGAACTTAAAAGAACAATGGACTCCTTATGGAAAAACATATCATTATGAAAGCATTGAAGAGCGGGAGCAAATAGAGACGTAACAAAATAAATGCACTTTCATTGTTAGCTACATAGCGAACGATGAAAGTGCTTTTTTATGTATGCATTTTTTGAAATCACGAACACTACTATCGACTTTACACATAAGTGGGGGATTTGATGATACTTCGATTTGGTTATGTTTCGATGGCTCTTCCATTGTGGGATGCATCGCCATCACATACAATTACCTTTACGAATTGGAAGAAACAAGATGAAGAAAGTCGAAAGGAGAAGCTGTACTATCTTACAGAGAAAAACTTGAAGAACACCATTCGTATCCTTCATTACAATATTGCCCACGAGATTAAAGTATATCGATTGTCTTCATCCCTTATTCCATTAGCGGCCCATCCTGAAGCCAGATGGGATTTTGTAACACCTTTTCGTGAGCTTTTTCGGGAAATTGGTAAGATAGTAAGAAAGAATGAAATGCGCGTTAGCTTTCATCCTGGACAATATACGTTATTTACTAGTCCACAGGAGCATGTGACAAAAAGTGCCATTGTGGATATGACCTATCATTACACGATGCTAGAAGCGATGGGATTAGAAAAAGAGGCAACGATCAATATTCATATTGGTGGAGCTTATGGTGATAAAGAAACAACACTAGTCCGGTTTTCCGAAAACTTTGTAACCTTGGACGAAAAAATACGAATGCAAACAACTTTAGAAAATGATGATAAAACCTATACTGCAGAAGAGACGCTAAAAATTTGTGAAGAGCAAGGTGTTCCTTTCGTTTTTGATTACCATCATCACGTTGCAAATCCAGGAGAAGTTGAATTTGAAGAGTTATTGCCTCGAATATTTGCAACTTGGGAACGAGTTGGTAAGGTGCCTAAATTTCATTTATCTTCACCAAAATCGAAAAAATTTCTTCGGGCTCACCATGAATATGTAGATATGGATTTCGCTTTTCCTTTTATTCGAGCATTACGGGATTTTGGTAAATCGGCGGACATAATGATTGAAGCGAAAGCGAAGGATCAGGCATGTCTTCAATTTGTGGAGGAATTAGGGAAAATGCGCGGGATAAAGCAGATAAGTGGTGCTGCTGTGGAGATATAGATAGAAGTATGAACTACTGGAACAAGTTAATTTGCTTTTTGTTGAAACTAGAACAACTCCTTTGGCTCAGTTCAGTAGATTTACCGTAGACAATAGTTTATGCTTAGGTAAATCACCTAAGCGGAACTATGGCTAACTCAAATGCAAAGAGTTAACCTTTTTACTTAGCAATCTTTTCCATATTATTCCGTCCAATCAAATAAAAGTGCCACAAATAAAGCTTTTTTTATTTATTCAAAGAAATTTTAAATAATGTCTAAAGGTTATATGGAAACAGTAGATTTATATACAATTTTTTTTAGGTAAAGTTGACGTCTTTCAAAATATTCTATATTATTACGTAGAAGGATTGCCCGACTAGAACGGGAGAGGTTCATAGCAATACCCTCTATAAAAAACTATGAAAAACAAACATACTATTTCATTAGTTTTAATAGAATGATTGGGTACACCTCTCTTGAAAATGTTGGGAAACATTTTGCAAGGAGGTTTTTTTTATGTCTAGTCGTAAGTATGAAGATGGCTTGAAGGATTTAACACTACTTGGTAATCAAGGGGTAACTTATCCGACGAATTATTCACCTGGAGTATTGGAGGCAGTTGATAATCTCCATTCAAATCGAGATTATTTCGTGAAGTTCAATTGTCCGGAGTTTACAAGTTTATGTCCTTTAACAAAGCAACCAGATTTTGCAACAATTTATATTTCGTATATCCCGGACAAAAAACTCGTTGAAAGTAAGTCGCTAAAATTATATTTATTTAGTTTCCGAAATCACGGTGATTTTCATGAAGATTGCGTGAATATCATTATGAACGATTTAATACAATTATTAGACCCAAGATATATTGAAGTTTGGGGGAAATTTACTCCGCGGGGAGGAATATCGATCGATCCGTGGTGTAACTACGGAAAACCTGGAACGAAATACGAAGATATGGCTAATTTCCGATTAATGAACCATGATTTATATCCAGAAATAGTAGATAATCGATAAAACAATTGAAGAAATAGAGGTTCTTAGCTACCCTCTTAAAAAAACTAAGGAGAAAACAGCATTTCTTTCTTAGGATGCTGTTTTTCTTTTTGTGAAGGAGTGTTAATAAATGAAGCAAGATAAAGCGATTGTTGTATTTAGCGGTGGACAGGATAGTACGACATGTTTATTTTGGGCAAAAGAACAGTTTAAAGAAGTAGAAGCGGTAACCTTTGATTATGGTCAAAGGCATCATTTTGAAATTGAATGTGCAAAAGAAATCGCTAAGGAAGTAGGAGTGAAGCATCACATTCTTGATATGTCTTTATTGAATCAGCTTGCTCCAAATGCATTAACGAGGGAAGACATACAAGTAGAAGATGGTAAAGATGGTGAGCTACCATCCACCTTCGTACCAGGTCGAAATTTGCTCTTTCTTTCTTTTGCTGGTGTTTTAGCAAGCCAAGTAGGCGCGAAGCATATCGTAACTGGTGTATGTGAAACCGATTTTAGTGGTTATCCTGATTGTCGAGATATTTTTGTAAAGTCATTGAACGTTACACTCAATTTATCGATGGATGATACGTTCGTCATCCATACGCCGCTAATGTGGTTAAATAAAGCAGAAACTTGGGAGCTGTCAGATAAGTTAGGTGTGCTTGAATTTGTACGGAACAAAACTTTGACTTGTTATAACGGGATTATTGCAGATGGCTGTGGTGAATGTCCAGCATGTAAGTTGAGAAATAATGGGCTTAATGAATATTTACGTTCTAGAAAGGGGTCTTCAAATGTTTGATTTTAGAATAGTTGATCGTCTCCAAAAAATCGATGTAGATATTCAAAGAAGCCAATTAAAGTACCATTCAAAAAGAGTTCTTGTGAGCAAAGAATTCACTTTTGATGCGGCCCATCATTTACACGCTTATGAAGGAAAATGTAAAAACCTTCATGGCCATACGTACCGTGTTATTTTAGGAGTGAGCGGATTTACAGATGATAGAGGCTTAGTAATTGATTTTGGGGATATAAAAGATATTTGGAAAGAAAAAATAGAAATTTATTTAGATCATCGCTATTTAAATGAAACGCTACCACCAATGAATACGACAGCGGAAAATATGGTTGTTTGGATGTACGAAAAATTAAGTGAAGTGTTGCTTAATGAACAAAAATATATCGGCGCGCGGGTGGAATTTATCAGGCTCTATGAAACTCCTACCAGCTATGCTGAAGTAAGACGGGAGTGGATGGAAGTTGAGTAAAATTCCTGTCATCGAGATTTTTGGACCAACCATTCAAGGTGAAGGTATGGTTATTGGGCAGAAAACGATGTTTGTACGAACTGCCGGTTGTGATTATTCTTGTTCTTGGTGCGATTCATCCTTTACATGGGATGGTAGCGGTAAAGATTTGATTGTTCAAATGACACCTGAAGAGATTTGGTCTGAATTGAAGCGCATTGGAGGAAATGGATTTTCCTTCGTCACGATTTCAGGAGGGAATCCGGTACTACTTCGAAACTTAGATGAACTAATAAAAATTTTAAAAGAGAATGAAATAAAGATTGGCGTAGAAACTCAAGGGAGTAGATGGCAAGATTGGCTCTTACATATCGATGAACTGACGATTTCCCCTAAGCCACCTAGTTCTGGAATGACGACAGACTTTTCTATACTATCTACTATATTAGAAAAACTTAATAAAACGAATCAAAACGTTTCTTTGAAAATCGTTGTGTTTAATGAAGAGGATTATAATTTTGCAAAACATGTTCACAAAAAGTATCCGACTATTCCCTTCTATCTTCAAGTTGGAAATGATGACATTACGACAACTGACAATGGGAAATTAGTTCAATATTTATTGAAAAAATATGAAGCGCTTATTGATCGAGTAATGGTAGACGAAGAGCTTAAAGATGTAAAAGTGTTGCCTCAACTGCACACTTTTGTATGGGGGAATAAAAGAGGAGTATAATATATGAAGCGGCTTAAGCTTAAGATTAGAGGCTTATGCCGTTTAACCTTTTTGATAGTAGACGAATAATATATTGCTTTCTATCTTGGCCCGTGGCAGAATGAGAAAAAGGGTAGGAAAAGTACTTACCCAAGTTACAGATTTGGAGGTGAATGGGTTGAGTAACGGAAAAATGGAGGAAATGCTTACACAGCTTATAAAAATGGTTGGGTCTTTACAATCTGAGTTCCAAGAGATGAAGCTTGAGCAAAAGAGCATGAAAGAAGAGATTGAAGAAATTAAGTTCGAGCAGAAGAGCATGAAAGAAGAGATACAAGAAATTAAGCTTGAGCAAAAGGGCATGAAAGAAGAGATACAAGAAATTAAGCTTGAGCAAAAGAGCATGAAAGATGAAATATTAAGAGCAATCCATTCCATTAGAGCGGATCAAGACTATTTTTAAGTAATAAGCCATTCGAATCGATCACGGTTGGGGATATTACAAAAAAAGCAGGAATTAATCGGGGGACATTTTATTTACATTATAAAGACAAGTATGATTTGCTAGAACGTATAGAAGAGCAATTGTTTACTGATTTCGGAAATTATATAGATGAATTGCAATCTCGGTACACATCTACTATTACCTTTGAAAAAGAACAAGAGCAGTTGGCTTCATCATTTTTTAGTTTTATTGAAGATAATTCGCCCATTTTAAAAATATTTTTAAGTGATCACGGTAGAGCTGGTTTTCACCTTCGTTTTCGAGATGCATTTGCAAAAAAAGTACGACTGAATTTAGAAAAAAATGAAGAATTTATTTCTAGTTTGACTGTGCCAATAGATTATTATTTATCCTTTATTACGTCTGCTTTTTTAGGATTAGTAGAGCAGTGGATACTAAATGAGTTGGAGAAAACTCCAGAAGAAATGGCGGCTTTATATATTGATATTATTACATTTATAAAAAAATCATAAAGGATCGGGGAAAGGTGCCAAGTACTCTTAAGCTAACACAAAAGCACTTGGCACTATGTAAGCTTCATTAACATTTTTTCACTTGAAGAGGGTAATGCAATAGGATGTTGTTTGAGATAGTGAATCAATGTTGGAATAAAAGATTTGGCTACGGTGCTTAAAAACTTATCTTTTCGATAAATGAACACAGTTTCTCGGGAAAGGCCTCTGTTAGTAATTGCCCTAGCATCAATGTTTTCGTTTTGATGAAATCCGTAAAGGGATTCGGGTACAATAGCCCCTCCTAATTTTCTCTTTACAAAATCAAAAATTGTATGTATATCGGATGTTTCGAATATTGGATTGATTGTTACTTGCTCCCGTTTTGCTACATAGTTAATGATTTTTCTACACAATTGAAGTTCTGTAAAGGAAATTAAAGGTACCCCTTTTAAGTCGTTTAAGTTTAATTTATTTTTTTCCATTAAGGGATGATCCTTTGCTGCTACGAAAACAAATTTATCTGTATAAAGTGGAATTTGTATTAACTGATCATCGAAATTTTGCATTGAGTTATAGCGATAAGAAAAGGCATAATCCACTTGATTATCATTTAATAA
>JAAYHP010000615.1 GCA_012735355.1 Lysinibacillus sp.
ATTTTGAGTTTCCAAATGAAAATGGTGAACCGTATAAATCAAATGGTGGGAAATTAGTTGAAAGTGAATTAGGTATGATACCTGAAGAATGGGAAATTGTAACAGGAACGGATATGTTCAATTTCTACAATGGATACTCCTACAAAGGGAAAGAACTAGGACCATCGCGAGATGCAATGGTAACAATAAAAAATTTTAACAGAGATGGTAGTTATCGAGTTGAAGGATTAAAAGAAATCATAATATCTGATAGAGTAAAGCCACATCATTTTGTAAAAGTTGGAGATGTTATTGTTGCGCATACAGATTTAACACAAAATGCAGATATTATTGGCAATCCAATTTTAATATATTCCGATGCCAATTATAAAAACCTAATTATTTCAATGGATACAGTTAAAGTTTCTTCAAAGTATGATTATGTTTCTAATCATTTTATTTATTTATTATATAAAGATAAACGATTCAAAAATTTTGCTTTAAGTTATGTCAATGGTACAACAGTACTTCATTTATCCAAAAAAGCAATTAAGGAATATAAATTTCCATTACCATCTGATACATCTATACTAGAAGCTTTTATTCAAATTATTTATCCTATTTTTGAGAAAATTTCTAATAATATTTTAGAAAATGAAAGTATTCTAGTTTTACGAAACACCCTCCTCCCTAAACTGATGTCCGGGGAGATTCGCGTTCCTGAAGCTGAAGAGGTGGTGGAGTCATGTTTACAGAAGAGCAATTAGAAAATACCGTTATTGAATATTTCAAAGAGCTTGGGTATGACTATGAGCTAGCAGCTCAACTCGAACGAGATGATCGGGAAGTATTGCTTTTAGACCGTTTGGAATCAGCTTTGCAGAAACTCAATCCGAACGCTTCAATGGATGTGTTACAACAAGCCGTCCGTAAGCTCAAGTCTTTCGATACGAATGATGTGTTTACGAATAATAAAGTGTTCCATAAATATTTAACGGAATATATGGGTATTGCCGAGTTTATAGAAAGAGAAACCGAATATCACTATATCCAACTTGTTGATTGGGAACATCCAGAAAATAATGATTTTCTCATTGTAAATCAATTAGAAGTTGTAGAAAAGGATTCAAAGAAAATTCCTGATATCGTGTTATATGTAAATGGGCTTCCCCTCGTTGTAATGGAGTTGAAAAGTACGTCTCGGGAAGAAGTGGATATTGAAGATGCCTATAAACAGTTGAAAAATTATATGAATGTTCATATTCCTTCTCTCTTTTACTATAATGCTTTTCTTATGGTTACAGATGGTATCAACGCAAAAGCTGGTACCATCACAGCTCCTTTTGATCGTTTCTCCGCATGGAAGAAAATTGATGTACAAGATGAAGTTATTGAAAATCGAGAACTCGACACAATGATGTATGGGTTGTTTAATAAAGAACGAATATTAGATGTTATTCGTAATTTTACTCTTTTTACGAATGAAGCAAAGATTATAGCTGCATATCACCAATATTACGGAATGAAAAAGGCGATTGATTCCACGATTCGTGCCGTGGCTTCCGATGGCCGCGCAGGTGTTATTTGGCATACCCAAGGTAGTGGAAAAAGTTATTCTATGACCTTTTTAGCAGGAAATTTAATAAAAAGTCCGATTCTAAAAAATCCTACGATAGTTGTGATTACAGACCGAAACGATTTGGATGGACAACTATTTGGTACATTTAGTGGGGCAAATGAATTTTTACGACAAACGCCTCTTCAAGCGGAAAGTAGAAGTAATATTAAAGAGTTACTTGAAAACCGTCAAACAGGAGGAATTATTTTCTCCACAATTCAAAAATTTGAAGAAGAAACAGGTCTTTTATCTAAACGTAAAAACATTATTGTAATGGTGGACGAGGCCCATCGTTCACAATATGGAGTAGACGCAAAATATGACGTTGAAACCGGGGAGCAAAAGTATGGTTATGCCAAATATTTAAGAGAAGCCCTACCAAATGCAACATTTATTGCTTTTACTGGAACACCAATTGAGACAACCGATAAATCAACAACTGGACTATTCGGTGAGATTATTGATGTTTATGATATGACTCAAGCCGTTCAAGATGGTGCCACGGTGAAAATTTATTATGAGTCACGTATTGCAAAAGTCAAATTAGATGAAGATAAAATGAATGAAATTGACCGTGAATATTGGAATATACAAGTCAATGAAGGGGTCGAAGCTTACACCGTTGAAGAAAGTCAAAAGCGATTAAGTCGAATGGAGCAAATTATTGGCGATGATGACCGAATTCGCCAAGTGGTAACAGATATCATCGAACATTACGAAGAACGAAAAAATCTTGTCGCTGGAAAGGCAATGATTGTTGCATATTCACGAAAAACTGCTTATAAGATGTATCAAGAAATATTGCGGCAACGTCCAGAATGGGAAGATAAAGTAAAAATTGTAATGACTGAAAACAATCAAGACCCAGAAGAATTAGCAAAATTAGTAGGGAATAAACAGACACGCAAAGAACGAGAAAATGAGTTCAAAGATGTGAATAGTCCGTTTAAAATCGTTATTGTTGTTGATATGTGGCTAACAGGTTTTGATGTACCTGCCCTTGATACAATGTATATTGATAAACCAATGAAAGCTCACAATTTAATGCAAGCGATTGCGAGAGTTAACCGGGTTTATCCAGGAAAAACTGGAGGACTTATTGTTGACTATATTGGCTTAAAACGAAATTTAATGGAAGCGTTAAAGACCTATACAAAACGTGATCAAGATAAAGTCCAAGAAAACGAAGAAGCTCGGATTATCGCATTAAATATTTTAGAAGTTTTAAAGAATATGTTCCACAAGTTCGACTACAGTGGTTTTTTTGGAGATAGCGATAAACAACGCTATGAAGCCATCCGTGAGGGTGCGGAGTTTGCCCAAGCTACAGAAAAAAGAAAATCGATGTTTATGCAAGAATCTAAGAAATTAAAAGATGTTTATAAAATTTGTACTAGCCTGTTAACGGTAGAACAGAAGGATGAAATTTCTTATTTTATCGCGGTTCGTTCCTTCATTATGAAAACAACAAGAACAGGTGTCCCTGATTTAAAGGAAATTAATGAACGGATTTCAAAAATGTTGGAAGAAGCGATTTTGAGCGATGAAGTGTTAGTATTAACGGAAGCGACATCTTCAGAGAGTTTTGACCTATTAAATGAAGAAAACATAGCCAAATTACAAATGATGCCGCAAAAAAATATCGCTACAAATATTTTAATGCGAGTAATGAAACAAAAATTAGGTAGTGTGAAGAAAACCAATTTAGCAGTAAGTCGAAGTTTCTCAGAACGGTTTGAAATGATTGTTGAACGCTATCATAATCGAACAGATGATACGGATGTTATAGAAGTATTTGAGGAGCTAGTGAAGTTTAAAAACGACTTGGAAGAAGCGATTGAACAAGGAAAACACCTTGGCTTATCTTACGAAGAAAAGGCTTTCTTTGATGTACTTGGGGCTGATCCAGATATTCGAAAATTAATGGAAGACAAAAAGTTAATCGCCATTGTGAAAGATTTAGTTGAAACCGTTAGAGAACACCGAACTCACGAGTGGGATAAAAAAGTACAAGCCCAAGCAAGAATGCGATTATACATCAAGAAGGTTCTCCGTAATCACGGATACCCTCCAACAAAAGAACCAAAAGCAGTCGAAGACGTCCTCGAACAA
>JAAYHP010000616.1 GCA_012735355.1 Lysinibacillus sp.
AGTTACTTCCGTGCTTATTTTTTGCACTTCAAGTCCTTTATATTCACCAAGTTTAGGCTCAGGTTTTACCGTAACTGTAGCAGTGAATGTGAATGCTTGATCTTTTGCAAAGTTATCAAGATCACCGATTTCTGGGTAATCTACAGGGTAAATACCTGTTTCATCAACTGCTTTTGAATATTCTTGAGAAACTAAAATTTCTAAAGCGTCTTGGTAAAGAGCTTCTACGCCAAATCGCTTTTCAAAGATTTTGCGTGGCACTTTTCCTTTACGGAATCCAGGTACTTGAATTTGGTTCACAATTTTTTTGAACGCTTGATCCAATGCTTTATTTACTTCTTCAACAGGAACTTCAATTGTTAATACTCCAGAGTTCCCTTCTTTTTTTTCCCATTTTGCTGACATATATTTATACCTCCAAAATTAAATTACAATTTTAAAATCAGTCATTTATACGATTTTGACAACCATTTAAGTATATCATAAGTTGCTCTAGTTTCAACATTTTTCATGTTTATTGCAGTTCTGATAATCTTTCTAACTGTTGTAAAAAATCTAATATTTTTGAGTTGCTTTCATCGAACTGTCCAAACATTTGCTTTACAAAATCAATATAACATTCCGCGACTTCTTCCGTGTTAAAATCTAACCACTCAAAAGGATACGTTACAATAGAATGTTTTGCAATTAAATACTCAACCATTTCCAATATGGATGGTTCTTGTTGAAGTTTATCAATGACCATATTTGAAATCATTTTATATTGTGGCAAGTCCGTTGGCAACCCAATTTTTACAGGGTTAATTTTTCTTATTATATTAAACTTCTCTACAATAACTTCCATATCAACCTGTTGTTCTTTAAACAATACTAATATTAGGCTTTTAATGAAGGGGTGAGTTTCTTCATTTTCCACAATTTCTTTTAGTTGAGGAACAATTGGACGTATGTTTGCAAAATTTAATTCATGTAAAAGATTCACTTGTTCAGAATAGTCTAGTGATAAGAAAATACTTGGTTCAAATTGTTCTTCTTCATATTGTTTAACAACTATATTTCCCTCAGCTTGCTTTTCTAGTTGTCCATAAATATTAGCATTTAGTTCTTTTAGACGCTCGAATTTTTCCAACTTATCCGATGGAACTAATCCCTCTTCTATTAATGAAGTGATGATTTTTTCAACATGATGATATTCCTTCAGTTGCATGCAAATCGTTAAGTACAATTCCATCACTTCAATATACATGGACGGCCCGATTTTTAATAATCTTTCACAAATTTCCTTTGCCTCTTGAAAAGACTTTGCTTCATATAATGAATAGGCATAAAGGCTTAATAAAAATTCATCGCCCTCTGTATATTGCAACGCTTCTTCAAAACATTCGTTGGCCTGTTCAAATTGGTTATTTTTTACGAATTCTTGCCCTTCAAAGACAAGTCTTTCCACTGTTCCCGGAAATACAACGACATTTTCAAAGGTCGTATATCGATTTTTCTTTTTTTTCAACTTTTTCACTCCAAGATGCTTCACTAAAAATTATGTGTTATGTATTGGTAGCAGGTATTCCCTAACCCAATATTATAATTCCCGTATATGTATGAAATAATCGAAAACAATCCAACTTACATTATATTCGATATTCCCCTGTGATATAACACTTTTTTCATATCTTATGCAATCCTTGTCATATTTAAATAATAATCAACTTCTTTTTTAACACTAATTACTTCTTATTAGGCACGAATAATAACGGTCAACTTGCTCAATCTAATATAGTAAATATTTTAAAAGGAGTTGTATACATGGGTATTTTAGGGAAAAATCCAAAAGATGAACCGTTGCACTATGGTGAAGTATTTTCCATTTGGACGAATATTTTTGGGAATAATGGAATGATTGCCGCTTACCAAACTTTATACAATCATACAGGAGATGAAGATTTAGCAAAAATTATTGAAGAAGCCATTGAAGGAATGCAAGAAGAAAATAAACAGCTGACAACGTTGTTGAAAGTGAATGGCATTGGTCTTCCTCCTGCACCACCAGAACGGGCAAATGCAAATCTTGAAGATATTCCAGTAGGAGCTAAATTTAATGACCCAGAAATAGCAGCAAAAATTTCTGCTGATATAGCTGCTGGTTTAGTGGCATGTAGCCAAGCAATGGGTATGGCAACGAGGGAAGACATCGCCCTTATGTATGGACAGTTCCATACAGCTAAAGCCCAACTTGGTGCTAAATTATTGCGCTTAAATAAATCAAAAGGATGGCTCGTTCCTCCTCCTCTCCACTTCAGTCCTTCTGAAGATTGTTAATGATTTCTCGAAAAAAGAGGCTGGGACAAAACAGCTTCAATAGAATGAAAAATGAGG
>JAAYHP010000617.1 GCA_012735355.1 Lysinibacillus sp.
CCATTATTTACATTTTCAACTACATTTTCTACAGTTGAAATCCCTATACCTATCCAACCTGCTTTACTTTTTAATGCACTTACTGCACTTGCTCCAGGACGAACATATGAAGACACTTTTGGTGGATTGCCCTGTCTTGCTTTTGCCTTTAAATCATCTTCCCAATATATTTTTGATTTCCTTCCATTTCACGGAGGAGAAACGCCGATCAATTCAGGTTTATATAAACGATACTGGACTCTATTGTTACTTTTTACAATTCTTTCAATCTTAAATCCTTTTCGTACCTTATCATACACTTGATAAAATGCAATTGCCTCAGCAGTTATTCCAAACTGTTCACCTTTTTCATCAAAAGCTGCTTCTAGTTCAAAATCAATTGAAAAATTTTCTTCTTTCTCTGCAACTTTTTATCCTTATTATCGTTGTATTGAAGAAAATATTAATTGTACAATTGCCTCACCTGTTAAAAAGAAGCTCCAGACGGTTGTCCATGATTTCCTTCCTGAAATGGAGACTTTAACAGAAAAATGGGCATATAAAATCGAATCTCATGCATCAGTAGATGAGATTAATCCTGCCGACTATGATGGATTAATTATCCCAGGAGGGCGTGCGCCTGAATATATTCGTATGAATCCAAAGGTTCAGGAAATTGCTGCTCACTTTTTAAAAGAAAATAAACCTCTTGGGGTGATCTGTCATGGACAATTAGTCTTAACAACTGTAAGAGAATATATCAAAGGAAGAGAGATGACAGCTTACATTGCTTGTAGACCAGAAGTGGAAGCAGCAGGTGCTACTTATGTGGAAAAAATGCTTCATGTGGATGGGAACATTGTATCGGGCCACGCTTGGCCGGATTTACCGGGATTCATGAGAGAATTCTTTAAATTGTTGAATGTAAGAGAAAAGTCTGCTGTTTAAAACATAAAAGGGCTGATGTATTTGAAAATGCAACCCGAATATCGGATACTTGAAAAAAGTTCGATATTCGGGATTTTTTGTTTCATCAGGAAAAATACGTTTATCATCGAATCCAAGATGTAAGCGGAGGAAATCCAATGAGGATGATTTTGAGTGACGTTCATATGAGACAGTTAGAGAAAATCATTGGAATGTCAAACATGTGTCCAGACGTTCTCCACATTTAGAGCAGTTCTTAATTACTTGTCTAAAAGGAAATTGCCCATTGAAAGACACTATGGAATTAATGCTTGCTGTATGGCAGCAATCCCAAAGTTTTCC
Organism: Lysinibacillus sp.; assembly: GCA_012735355.1. Taxonomy (GTDB): domain Bacteria; phylum Bacillota; class Bacilli; order Bacillales_A; family Planococcaceae; genus Ureibacillus. The sequence continues at coordinate 1,249 of JAAYHP010000617.1, forward strand.
TGCCGGTCGTCTCCCCGAACAACATTTGCCGATTGTCTTTTTTCATTCACTCCCGTTTCGATCAAATTATACGGACTTAACGGTTTAAAGAATTTAATAACAGTAACGATATATAAAATATGACAATTCCTTCTGTTGTTTTAGGGTTAATTCCTGTCAGCTCTTCGATTTTATTTAAACGGTAGTGCAGTGTATTAATATGGATATTCATTTCCTCTGCCGTTCTTTTGATCGATTGATTATTGTTCATATAGTGTTGTAACGTTTCGATTAGAATTTGATCTTTTTCCATCATATGAATGGTTTGCTTCAAAAAATCCTTTTGCATCTCTGTTGGGATATCATCCAAGATGATCTCTAATATAAGATCCTCATAAAATACAATGCCTTTATTTTTTCGCGCTACCTTTAATGCTTTTTGTGCTTCTTTAAAAGATTTATTGATCATGTGTTTGCAAGCTGTTTTTCCTATGCCAATAGCTAAAGTGCTTTTGTATCTGTTTTCGAATCTTTTTTTTAAATCGTTTAACTGACTGTAAAAATAATTTTGTTTATAAGAAGCATCCATCTTTTTTAATACTAAAAAGCGCTCTTGCCCCCATCGAACAATAAAATGTTTTTCTTTCCCGAAGATAGAATAAAACAATTCTATGATTTCTTTTTGAATTCGATGAATATCGTAATTATTTAATGTGTGTATCTCCAATTCCATGAGTGTGCAAACATGAGTGTCATACACAGGAATGCCTAACATAAACCCGCGCTCTAAAAAATCTTTATCCACAGATGAAGCATTGATCCATTCATAAAGATACGATTCTATTCCTCTTATTTCCCATTCGTTTCTTTCAGTATAATATGCTTCTTGTATAATGAGCTCTGTCATTCTTCTAATTAAGTCCGCATAAGGCTCCACTTGTTTCGGTTCGCCAGTTATTCCGATCACTCCAATTACCTTCTTATGAAACATAATGGGCATATTGATTCCTGCTTTGACTCCTTTCAGCACTTGTGCTTTGATTTGATCAATGTAAAGCTTTTGTTTGGACTTAATAACAATCGTAGCTCCTTCATGAAAAGAGCCGATCCGACTCTCATCAGTGGAGGATATGATGATCCCATTAATATCAACTAATATAATATCCTCTTTGACTACGTCCTGAACCTCTGAAATAATTTTAGCAGCCAGCTTTGGGGATAATTGCAACTCGTATCACCACCCTTTTGGTTAAAAAGACAATAAAATAGGCATTTTTGGTATGTTAATTATATCATCATACATAGATAATATGACTCTCATTCTTTATAATAAAACGAAAAGAATAAAAGTGAGGGGTTTGAATGATTGCTCCTGATATAAAGAGGGAATTCATAAATATTGTAGGAGAAGAAAATTTTGAAGATTCGGAAGTTGAAAGGTTAGTATATTCGTATGATGCGACTCCAAATTTTCAATCGATTCCGGATGCGGTCGTTTCGCCTAGAAATACAGAGGAAGTATCTAAAATATTGCAATTATGTAATGAAAATAAAATACCGATTGTTCCGCGGGGCGCTGGTACGAACTTATGCGCCGGCACTTGTCCTGTTGAAGGAGGAATCGTCCTTCTATTTAAACATATGAACAAAATTTTAGAGATCGATGAGGAAAACTTAACCGTCACATGTCAACCGGGAGTTATCACACTTGATTTAATCCATGCGGTGGAACAAAAAGGTTTGTTTTATCCACCAGACCCAAGCTCAATGAAAATATCTACAATTGGGGGAAATATTAACGAAAATTCTGGAGGATTAAGAGGACTGAAATATGGAGTAACTCGTGATTATGTGCTGGGGCTAGAGGCGGTTCTTCCTAATGGGGAAATTGTTCGAACAGGAGGAAAGCTAGCGAAAGATGTGGCAGGGTATGATTTAACACGCTTATTTATAGGTTCTGAAGGAACGTTAGGAGTGATTACAGAAGCGACATTAAAGCTGATCCCACTGCCTGAATCAAAAAAGACAATGCTTGCTTTATTTCAAGATTTAGAAGCTGCTGCGCGTTCCGTATCGAAAATTATTGCCAATAAAGTAATTCCGGCAACTTTAGAGTTTTTAGATCAGCCGACGCTAAAAGTAGTGGAGGACTATTCAC
>JAAYHP010000618.1 GCA_012735355.1 Lysinibacillus sp.
CTCGAGTCGGGCCCGTGGAAAGCGTCCCCGGAACGGAAATCAATTTTCAGTTTAATATCAAAAACTCATCATTTTCTTTTAAGAGAAAATGATGAGTTTTTACTTTTGTCCCAACCTCTTTTTTTCTATTCATTATAATCGTTTTCGTTATTGTTTCGAGAGTTGCGACGGGAATTTGTATTGCCCATTTGCTCGTTGTTCATGTCTGGATCAAATTCAATATCATCTGGGAACATTGGAATGTCGCCTAGTTCGTCATCGAAATTATCTTCACCATTATCAGGGGTTGGCTGTTCAGTAACACCTATAGTTACCAAATTGGATAAAGGTGACTCTAATCCTGTAATGTCAACAGCCACTACACTGTATACCCCACCATTCACTGCGATGCTAAGATTTTCTCCGCTTCTAACAGAGGCAAATAGTTGGCGTTCCCCATTCGACATATTATAAATGCGATAACCAACCACATCATTGGAAGACGATTGCGACCAAGATAAAGTATTGCCTTGTATAGTAGCGTTTACTGGTTGCGGTGCTACATCATCCGGTTGGAATTCTTTAGCTGTAACAATTTTTAACGATTTGTCTCCCAATAATTTATTTGGATCTCCTCCAAGTCGACCGAGCATTTTTTCTGCGAATTCTTGATTTAATGATAATCCAGAAGATGCTAATGTGAATTCAACTGGAGTTGTATCTAATGCAAGGTAAGACTCACCATTAATATTGACTGTGTTTGTTTCCGCTGAGATGAGACTATTGTCTGCTACCGTTGGAACGAATTTTCTAATAAATAGATCAGAACGAACTAAACCAGCATCACTACAAGCTTTTGATGGAGCCATTCCCGAAATTCCACAGAAAGAAGCTGTAACAACATCCTCTGGTTGTTTAAATCGCTCCTTTGTGCCAATAAGCTCTGGATTGACGTCATAAGCCGCATTCATTAATGCTGCCCATAATAAATTTCCTCGAGTACTTGGATGGAAATAACGGTTATTAAATTGGAATAGTGTGCGTGGTTGATCGTAACCTAACCAAACACCGAGAGAAACATTTGGGTTATAACCAACAATCCATATATCTTTTGTATCTTGAGATGTACCAGTTTTTGCAGCAAAGTCGGAAGAAAACTTTAATGAAGTTCTTGCCCGTACTGCTGTCCCATATTCTAAAACATCCCGCAACATATCAGTAATAATATAGGATGTCTCGGGTGAAAATACTTCAACGGGTTCCGGTTTATGTTCAAAAATCACATTTCCGTCCACATCGACAATTTTTTCAATCATATAAGCTTCAATAAATTTACCTCCGTTAGCGAAGGTTGCAAAAGCGTTTGTATTTTCTTCAACGGTTGTCCCGATTTCTAAGGCACCAATCGATGTTGCTAAGTTCTCATAGTCTCCTTTTGTTAATTTAGAGAACTTCATTTTTTCTAAAAACTCAGCTGGTCTCCGGTCGATGATTTGGTCGTATAAACGAACGGCTGTTAAGTTTTGAGAGTGGGCTAGAGCCTCTCGAGCTGGAATAACCCCTCTTTCTTCATTGACGTAATAATTGGATGGTGCATACCCATCGGATTTTCTCACAAATTTTACATCGACAACAGGGCTTCCAGCACCGATTAATCCATACTCAATGGCAGGTGCATACACGAGTAATGGCTTCATTGTAGAACCGTTGGAGCGATAGGCTTGAGTCGCATGGTTCAATTCTGTTATTTCAAAGTCCCTACCGCCGACAAAGCTTAATATTTTCCCAGTATTATTTTCAATTAAAATACTTCCTACTTGAACAGGAACGGGAACTTCCACTTCTTCATTTGTTTCAGGATCAATTTCCTTTTTCGTAAAGGTATGTCCATAATATTTGAATTCTTTAGCAGCTTTATTCATCGCATCGTACATATCTTTATCGATCGTAGTGTATATGCGATAACCTCCTGAACGAACATCCCGGTCAGCTAGAATAATATATTTTTCATAAAGGTTTTCTTCTTCATCTAGTCGTTTTGGATCTATTCCGTCTCTTTCTGCTAAAATTCTCGCCATAATTTCTTTTGCTCTTCGTTCGATTTCAAAAGTTAAATATGGGTAGTTATCGAAGCTTTGTGCTTCCGGTTCTCTAAAGTCCTTAGTAATGTCATAATTTATTGCTTCTTTATATTCTTCTTCTGTAATATAGCCTACTTCTTTCATACGATATAAAACGGTTTTCATTCGTTCAATGCCAGGTTTTAACCCTTCAGGGCTTTTAATCTGCCCTTTTTGAGTAAAAGGAGTATGAGCAAATGGAGCTTGAGGAATTCCTGCAATATAAGCAGCTTGTGGTAAGTTTAATTCACTTGCACTTATACCAAAAATACCTTGAGCTGCTGTTTCTACTCCTGCAATATTGCGCCCAGATGCATTTCTTCCATAAGGTATAATATTTAAATAAGCTTCTAAAATTTCATCTTTTGTCATGAAGTGTTCTAATCGAAAGGCAAGTAAAATTTCTCTCGCTTTACGTTCGTAGGATACTTCATTTGTTAATATTTGATTCTTAATAAGTTGTTGTGTTAACGTTGAACCACCAGTTTGGGTTTGGGCATTTGTAAAGTCTTGAATTAATCCTCGAAGAACGGCCTTCGGAACAATCCCTGAGTGCTCATAAAAATATTCGTCTTCCGTTGCAAGTACCGCTTGAATTAAAGTTGGTGATACTTTATCTAATTCCGTTTCTTGTCGGTCTAAATCTGTACGGATTTTCCCAATATATATATCACCTGCAAAATAAATTTCACTTGTTTCTTCATAATTGTAAACTTGCTTTCGCATATCCTCTTTCGAATGAAGGGGTTCATCTTTTACAAGGGATGCAAAGTATCCTACCCCGATAGAGAAAACAAAAACCAATCCTGTAAGAAAAAGGATGAAAAAAACGAGGCGAAGATTCCAAATGACACTGAATGTAATACGCCATTTACTTGTGTCACTGGAGGTTGCAATATGTTCTATTTTATCGTTTAGCTTTATAAGCTTTTCTTTAAATTGCTGTATCCACTCTTTCACTCAAGTCCCTCCTAAAATCTTGTTTATTATAGCACAATTCCCTATAATCAGAATATACTTATTGACAATCAAAATTTAACGAGTACAATAATCAATATAGTTTTTCAAGCGGTGAAAAGTTTGAAGTAGTGCTTTCATTCCCTGATATAGAGAGCTAGCGGTTGGTGGAAGCTAGACATAGTGAAAGCATGAATTACGTTCTTGGAGCTTGAACGTGTTTCCGCGATAAGGAAGCAGAGTGGGAGAAAACAATGAGCTTTTCTCCAAGCTGGGTGGTACCGCGTAATATACGTCCCTGCATACA
>JAAYHP010000619.1 GCA_012735355.1 Lysinibacillus sp.
CTTTAAAGTAAAGCCTTCACAAAATGTACCGACAAGTCAAAAATCAACACAAATTCAAAATAAACCAATTAATCAAATACTAGTTCAACAAGTAATCGCACTAAACAAACAAGGCTATCCGATAGACGAGATTAGCAAAATGTCCACATTATCGAAGGAACAAATTCTTCACATTTTAAATAGCGGAGGTCAATCATGAAACGATCTTCTTTACGCGGATTCGGCATTGCTTGTTTACTAATTGGGATTCTTTATACAGGTATGAACAAATTCTTACCGAATACGGAAGCCCAATCCGAGGAAACAATAGCTGACTATGAAGAAAAAATCAGTGAACTTGAGGAAGAGTTAAAGGAAGCGAAAGAACAAATTTTACTATTAGAAAAAAGTAACCTCGTTGAGGAGCCAGAGGAGTCGGAAACAAATCCCGTAACTGAAGAACCCCCTGTAGAAGCTACTTCTGAGGAAAATGAAGAGGTTGTTGAAGGTGTCTTATATATTTATTCAGGTTTAACACCTTATGAAGTGTCAAAAAAATTGGAGGATATGGGCATCATTCAAAACGCTGTGGAAATGGAATTGTTTTTAGCCCAGCCCCAATATTCCCGCTCCATTCAAAAGGGGCAATTTGAAGTAAATTCTTCCATGACGGTCGAGGAAATTGCGAATCTTATTACGGGAAAAACAAAATCCCCAAACAAATAAATTACTCCGTTTGGGGATTATTTATGAAAAATTCTCGAATAAATTGAATAAATTGCTTTACTGCCCCGCTCATATAGCGATTATTTAAATAGCTTAAGCCTATTTCCCTTTTACAATCCTTTGCATCGACACGAATAATCCCGACTTCATATTGATCAAGCCCTTTGATTTGTGGAATTAAAGATACTCCTAATCCACTTTCTACAAGCCCAGCAATTGTATGTACCTCTTCCCCTTCAAAAGCAACGTTTAAGCGATACCCTTCCCTTTTAAAAATTTCATCCACATATTTACGTAATGAATTTCCTTTTTTTATCGATATAAAAGGATCACTAGCGAACTCCGACAATTTCACTCGTTCTCGATCCTTTAACGGATGATTTTTCGGAACGATTAAAAACAATTCCTCTTCCCATAGTTTTTCCCAATGGACATCTTTACTCGTTTCTAATGAAGAAACTAAACAAATATCAAGCTCTCCTACTTCTAGTTTACGCATAATGACACTGGAATTGCTTTGGGTGAGCTGAAATCGCATGTGAGGAAGCAATTTTCTAGCCTCCATCATTAAAGACGGAATCACTTCTAACCCTAAAGTATGCATAAAGCCTAGCGATACCTCACCGTAATTCGGTGAAACAAGATTTGCTAAATCCTCTTTAGCCCGCTCCACCTCCCGTAAAATGATATCCGTTCGTTCTAGTAAAAACTTGCCGTAACGATTTAATTTTATAGACCTTCCATTGCGATCGAAAAGCTCTACACCGAGATCCTCTTCCAACATCGAAATGGACTTACTTAAAGCTGGTTGCGTAAGATGTAATTCTTCTGCAGCCCGGGACATATTTTCATATTTCGCGACGGTTTGAAAATAAATCAATGCATTAATGTCCATTTGCTCACCCCTTATAACTTTTTTTTATAACGTACATAAAAACAATGCAATTACGCAATGTCTATATTGTTATTATAATAAATAGAAAGAATGTTTGTTCAAAAAAATGTCAAATTTTAAAAGAGGCGAAGAAAATGTATATACAAAAAGGAACTCGAGACTTTACATTAGCAAATTTAGCCTTGTTTGCTGCAGGATTTATTATATTTGCAAATCTTTACATTACCCAACCTTTATTTCCACAGTTTTCTGAAGAGTATAACGTATCACCCGCAGTTGCTAGTCTCTCTTTATCTCTATCGACTGTTGTTTTATCCTTTAGCTTAATATTGTTCGGTTCGCTATCCGAAGCATGGGGACGGAAGCGGTTAATGACAATCTCTATATTTGCAGCTTCATTTTTAACTATTTTGTTAGCCTTTTCCCCATCCTTTGAAGCGCTTCTCCTCCTTAGAGTCGTTCAAGGTTTCGCCTTTGCTGGTGTTCCAGCCATTGCGATGGCTTATTTAGGAGAAGAGATGGACCCTTCTAGTTTAGGTGCTGCTATGGGCTTATACATAAGCGGAAATTCTGTCGGTGGACTTGCTGGGCGAATCATTATGGGGACGATAACCGATTTGTCTACTTGGCAAATTGGCATGATTTTTATGGGAATATTAAGTTTAGTAGTAAGTTGCTATTTTATTTGGGCACTTCCTGCATCTAAACATTTCCATCCTCGCCCCTTGCAATTCAAAGCTTTAACAAAATCATTAGTTTCTCATTTAAAAGATCCTGGATTAGTTTGTTTGTTCGGCATCGCCTTTACGTTAATGGGAAGTTTCGTTACTTAATATAATTACATTAGCTACAAGTTAATTGGCGAGCCGTATAA
>JAAYHP010000620.1 GCA_012735355.1 Lysinibacillus sp.
AATATTCCTTTGATTATATTAAAACAATGTTCTTTATTGGAGATGCGCCATTGTACGATTACAGAACGCTGTTATTATTGAATGATTATGCCCTTTACTTTGTTGTAGCGATTATACTTGCAATACCGATTTATCAACTGTATCAAAAGTGGAGCGAGAAAAAAGCAGAAGAAAGCAAAGGATTTTACGTTTCGCTCCGACTTGTACAAACGGGGTATTATTTGCTAATCGTATTGATTGTTACAATGTTTTTAGTGAACTCAACGCATAATCCATTCATTTACTTTAGATTCTAGGTGATCGAATGAAAAAATTTGAGTTATTATTGCCGCTAACTTTCTTTTTATTAATCATTGGAATGTTAGTTGGGCACTATATGGTTGTAGATAGAAAAGTTTCCGACTTGGAAAATCGAGCTTTAACAGCTTTTAATAAAGAACCTACAATGCAAGATATATTTACAGGGGAATGGTCCCAGCATGTGGAACAGTATTTCGTCGACCAATTTCCGTTGAGGGATTGGTGGATTGAAAACTATATGAAATTTCAACTGACATCGGGAAAAATGTACATTAACGACCAATATCATGTCGCTTATAATGAAGGCTGGATTACGACAAAACCGGTATTGGAAGATTATGAACAACAAATCAACTCTTTTGCTAATGAAATAAAAACCTTAAAAGAACAATTAGCAAGAAATAATATCCCATTCACCTATTATTCATTGCCTGCTAAAGCGACCTATGTGCATATTTACGAGCCGGACTACATGCCGGATGACATAGGGAAGGAACGAAGAAAAGAATTGCATCGGCTGTTAGATGAATTGGAAGTTGATAACGTAAGCGTGTTTGATGAAATGAACTATGATGGCCCCCTTGAAGATTTATATTTTAAAACAGACCACCATTGGAATGGCATAGGAGCCTATTTCGGTTATCAGGCAATTCTAAAGGAAATTAGTGAAAGACTTAATGAACCATTAGCAGCACTAAGCATTAGTGAAGAAAATGCTTATTGTTTAAAAAATGATTTTATCGGCTCTTGGAATCGGGTTGTTTATAAGCTTGTTAAAAGCGATGAACAAGTTTGTTATTACGAACCGGAAAATTTCTTTGATCGATTTACGATTTATGAAGGTGGAGTCGCTGTCGGAAAGAAAATTGCTGTAGAAGATTATTTTGCACCAGCAAAGCAATTAGAAGCTACGGAAGAAATAAATTATGCCAATTCCTATAGTATGGACTATGGGGAAATACAGATTCTCAATGAGGATTATGATTCAGAAAAACATATCGTCGTTATCAAAGACTCGTATTTTAACGCTATGCAAATGTATTTAGCATCCCATTTTAAACAATTTACCATTTTAGATTTACGCTATTTAGACAAGCCTTTAGTAGAGTATATCGAACAGCTTAATCCCGATTACGTTATGCTCGCCTACAACGACCGTAATTTAGAATTATTTATCGAAATTAACTAATAAAAAATCCTCCTGCAACGTGAATTCACGGCACAGGAGGATTTTTTTATTCTAATTTATATTGCTTATAAAATTTATTTTCAAGAGCAAATAAAGCAAGGATGATAAAGAATATCAATGTGTAAACTTTTAATTCCCAAATGTTATAGTAGGCTCCGGATGCGCAGGTCGACAACCAAAGGGCTATCATAAAGATACCGAACTTCGTATCTCTTCTCTTCCAAAATAGGGCGAGCATCCCGAGTAAGAAGATAGCAAAGAGTATGACTCCTAATGTTCCTGTTTCAGCGATTATCTGAATGTATTGGTTATCGGAGTAAATTTTATTTTCAAAGTAAATGGACAAATCAATGCCGTAATCATCGTAAATTGGAGAGCCATAGGAAATCGTTGCGGCTCCACCAAAAGTTCCGAATCCAGAACCGGCAATTGGATAATCGGCATAAATTTCAAATCCTTTTTTAATGTAAAAAATTCGACCATTGCTAGTCATGCGGTCTAAGTTTTTATCTTTTAACAATTGTCCGAATCGATCGGATAAATTCACAATACTTGCATCAGGTGCTTCAATACCTAATTGTTTTACTAACCAAACTCCACCATTGACGGGATAGAAAACGAGCAGTAAACCAGCGATCCATCCAATGACTAATTTCTTAATGAGCTGGTAGTTTTTCGTCATTAATATATAGACAATTGCAAGAATAATTGCGGAAATCAACGTTCCCCGAGAATATGTTAAAAGGAAAATTCCAATGAACAATACGAAACTAATATTTAGGAATTTTTTATATTTTCCAGTGTTACTTGAGTCGTAAACATGTTTTAAAAGTAACACACCGATAATACAGAACATTAAAATCAATGCTAACGAGTTAGGATTCCCTGGTAAACCGTAAATTCGGGCAAAGTTTTCATCGGAAAGAGGCATGTATTTCCAATACATTGGAAGTAACAATTGGCGGATAGATAACTTTTCCACTAAACCGTGAAGGGATACTAACCACCCAAGGGCCACACCTGTCCATGCTAATTTTACCATCCAATTTTCCGGTAATTTCGTGCGGGATAAGAAATAGTAAATTAAATACATAATGATGAATGTTCGTACTTGGAAAATAATCGCAGCAATGCTTACACCATTTATGTAACCTACAATAGAACCGAGTAGTAAAAAGGCGAAAAAGGCCCATTCAAATAATTTAAATTTAAGTAGCCCTTTAATGTCAAATTTGCTAGCAATTAATAGTTTAACGAGTAAAACAAAGGTAATTAAATCACCAATTAGTTTTAAGCCGGAATTAATTTCTACTAAAAATGGCCGTATGGCTACGTAAATCACTAAATATAAAAGACTTTCAAAAGGTTTTAAAAAGGCGTATACAACAAAAACGACACTCGTTAATACCAATGCAATTTTTGAAGGTAAAGCAAGTGATAAAAAGGTAAATATTACGAGTATCAATAATGGAAGGATTTCTTTTGAAAATATAGTATCCCTAATTCGATGCATAAAAAAATTCCTTTCAATTAATAGTTATCTGTCAGAGAATCATTATATCATTTTCTATTTATTTTTCATAACGAATATACAGCTTAAATTCTGAAGTTATTCTTTGATAGATTTGTAAACTTTGATAGAATATTAAATGTATGATGTGAAAATTAATAAATTTTTGATCTTTTTACCTAAACAAGTCTCTATATAGTTTGTGAGGTACAATGAGTAAAGTTAAATTCATTATAGCGTTAAAAAGGAGGTTATTAAAGAAACATTTCAATGACTTATTAAATTGTAAAAACAATATTAATAGGAACTTTTGAACTTTATTTTTTCAAAAATAAAGCATTTCATACATTGTAAAAATTTGAAATAATGTACGATTATTTAATTGATGGGGAGATTGTTATGAAAAAAGTATTTCGTTTATTTTTAGTATGTGTTCTCGTTCTCTTCTTACAACCTTTTGATTATGTGAGTGCGAATAAATCTTCTCAACCACTCTCTCCAGGTGTAACATTGAACAAATATACATATCCAGCTAATCAAGTGAACCATATTTCTATTAGTCTATCTAATAGTTTTGCAAAGTTGGACGTTGGTTTACCGAGCAGTTACGGTGCTTTAGCTAGAACGACTGAAATCGCCAACAGCCATTCTTATGAAGGACATCGAGTAGTTGGTGCTATTAATGCTGCCTTCTATGACATGTCTAGCGGTCATCCATTATATTTGATTGCAAAAAATAATGAAATTTATAACGGTGGTATTATTGCGAGCAGCAGTTCCCATTACGTAAGCCATCCAATTGCCTTTGGTGTTACTGCTGATGGACTTGCTGAAATTGACGGCTTTGATATGGATATTTGGATGCAACATAACGGTCAAAACTATGAAATTCAAGGGCTGAACCGTGAACGACAAACAAATGAAGCCATTTTGTATACTCCGCAACATTATTCACAAACGACGAATTCAAATCAATACGGTGTTGAATATGTGGTAGAAACACCTAATATGATTGATTCTACTTACTTTGGACAAACGTTAGTAGGAAATGTTGTTAAAATTCGTAGCTACGGTTCAACGGAGAAAACGGAGATTCCGAGAAATGGATTCGTTATTTCTGCCAATGGGGATCACATGAAGAAATTTGAAAATATTAAAGTGGGCGATGAAATTAAAGTCTCCATATCTATTAATCAAACATGGAGAGACGCCCAATTCATTTTAGCAAGTGGTCCAATGCTTGTGCGAGATGGAAAACGTTACATTACGATGGATACTTCCAGTTCACGAGCAAAAGAAGTGGCACCGAGAAGCGCAATAGGTATTAGTAAAGATAAAAAGTCTGTCCATTTCATTACTGTCGATGGTCGCCAATCGAATAGTAAAGGGATGAATTTAGTACAATTTGCTGACTACTTAGCAAGTTTAGGCGTGGATCGTGCTATTAACTTAGATGGCGGCGGCTCTACTACGATGGCCTTTCGAAATTACGGAAGCAATCAAGTAGTTTTAGCGAATCGACCTTCCAATTCTGGTGGTGCTGAACGAAGAGTTTCTGCTATTTTAGAAGCAATTAGTACTGCACCAACATCTGAGGCGAGTCAACTTAAATATACTCGCACAAATGTGGGTACGCTCCTTGCGGGAACAGGTTCACGAATTACAGTTGAATACGTGTTAGATGAGTATTACAACCCGCAACCAGTCGATCCATCAAGAATCGCGTTAGTATCTGAAAATCATACTTTATCGATTGATGGTTTAACGTTTATTTCAACTAAAGCGGCGAATGACCGTATATTTATTACGTACGATGGAAAAACTCTTGACTCCTTCCCGGTGAAAGTTGTTGATTCGCCTACTACACTTGCGATAAAAGGAAATAAAGAAATTGTAAACGGTACTAGCGTCCAATTTACAGTTGAAGCAAAAGATGATGCTGGAAATCCAATTATTTTTGATGCTAACAGGGTAACTTGGAAAGTAGATGAAGCCCTCGGATATTTTGTGGATAATCGATTCACAGCAGTGAATGCTGGCAAAGGAACAGTGACAGCTACTTTAGGAGATAAAGAAGCAACATTTGAAATTGAAGTTGTTGAAAAAGTACAGTTTAAAGATGTACCGAAAACTCATCCATACTTTAAAGAAATATCCTATTTCTCTAGCAAAAAATATATTAATGGATACGAAGATGGCACGTTTAAACCAGATAAAACATTAACGCGAGCGCATGCTGCGGTAATTTTAAGTAAAATTCTAGAGTTGGATACTTCTAATGTAGAGAATCCTAACTTTAAAGATGTGCCAACATCTCACGTGTATTATAAGGAAATTGCTGCTGTAGCGAACAATCATTTATTTAGCGGTAAAGGTGACGGCACTTTTGATCCGAATGGAGAATTAACGCGAGGTCAAATGGCTAAAATCATATCCCTTGCATTCGAGTTAAAAGCGAGTGAGGGCGGATCTGCCATTCAGTTTAAAGATGTGTCTAATAAACATTGGGCTTACTCCTACGTGCAAGCATTGGCACAAAATAATGTGACAACAGGTTTCCAAGACGGCACATTTAAGCCAGAGCAAAACATTTCAAGAGCACACTTTGTCGTATTCGTTTATCGTGCAATACATCAATAAGATATTTTTTCGAGATTACTATCCAGGTTTTTGCTGGATAGTAATCTTTTTTTGCTTTTTGGAATCATTGTGTTCTCGAATAATTAGAAAAATTAACTAATCGAAAAATGAATTGCCTCTGCCGACTAGATATTAGCT
>JAAYHP010000621.1 GCA_012735355.1 Lysinibacillus sp.
GAGGCTCGAGTCGGGCCCGTGGAAAGCGTCCCCGGAACGGAAATCAATTTTCAGTTTAATATCAAAAACTCATCATTTTCTTTTAAGAGAAAATGATGAGTTTTTACTTTTGTCCCAACCTCTTTTAATTTTTTCTTTTCAAGCATTCAAGACTTTGGCACAATCATCTTTCATATTGTAAAGTATAAAGTATAAAAGAAATGAGAGAGGAAAATTATTATGGTCCCTATAATCATGCTCATATTCGTTATTATATTAATGGTTTTATTTATAGCCTTAGCATTTTTGCAGAAAAAGAAGGAACCTATACAAAATGAAACTATTTTGTCTCAAAAAGATTTAGAGAAAATAAAGAGGTCGGAAGAATCACTTTAACATAAAAAATAGTTTTTGTCACAAAACAGTCATAATAAAGACACAAAATTTTGATTTTCTAAGATTTATTGGGAGCTGTGCTTATATTTTTGGTAAAATGTCGTTGATGGTTTGAAGGAGAGGGATTATTTTGAAATTCAATAAATGGATTCGGACTACAGCAATCGCTGCATTACTTTTTTCTAGTGTTGCTTTTACATCCGCTGTCAACGCGGAACAAACGAGAACCATTGTGGATGAAAGTATATATGATTTATTAGTCGATCGATATTTTAATGCGACCAATGCCAATGACGATTCCAATACCGATCCAAAAGATCCAACAAAATTTGCTGGTGGAGATTTTAAAGGTATTGGTGACCGAATTTCAGAAATTAGCAATATGGGATTCAGCATTATATCTGTCGGCTCCATCTTTGATACTGAAAAATATGACGGCTCTTTAATTACGAGCTATTCAGCATTTGAACCAAGTTTTGGTACGAGGGAAGAATTTATTCAATTAATCGATTTAGTTAAAGATTATAATATGTCCATCATGGTTGATTTTCCGTTAACGAATGTAAGTAAAAATCATGAATGGGCAAAAGATTCTACGAAGGCAGATTGGATCGTCGGGACGACAGGAGACGTTCTTCGTTGGGATTTAAAAAATAAAGAGGTGCAAGAAGCACTTATTGACGCAGTTGTTCAATTCGTTTCAACATATGAGGTTGGTGGCATTCGCTTAACTAATTTAGATATTGCAGATACAGCATTTTTAAATGAAATGATTGCAGCTATTAAAGCGGTAGATGAAAATATTTACGTCATTGCTAACAGCGAAAGTGATGCAAACTTTGATGCAACATTTTACAATGAAGTGAGCGACATTTTCCGCAATGCTTTTAAAAATATTGATGAAGATTCATCAGCTATAACGAAATATGTTGATCCCTTTGCAACAGGGAAAGCTAACATCCCTACACAGCTAATGATTGATCATTTAAATACAGACCGATTTGTATATTCCGTTGAAATTTACCCACCAACTCGGATTAAAATGGCGATAGCTACAACATTGTTGTTACCGGGAGTGCCGGTAATGCAATATGGTACAGAAATTGCAATGAATGGGGAAGCGGGACCAGAAGCCCATCAACTGTACAATTTTAAAACAGATTCGGAATTAAAAGATTTTATTGGCGATATTCAAACATTAAGAAATAAATCAGAAACACTTCGTCGGGGAGACTTCAATCTTATTCAAAATGAAGACGGTTTAATTGTATTCCAACGTTCTTCTGATAAAGAAAACTGGATTGTCATCATAAATAATACTAGTATGAGAGAAAAAATTGAAATTCCCCAAGAGATTATTGGTGAAAATAAAGAACTTCGTGGAATGCTAAACGGTGAAATTTTCCGTGCAGGAGAAGATGGTACATTTAGAATAATTCAAGACCGAGAAGTTGTTGAGATTTATCAAGTCATTGATGAACGTGGAATCAATGTGTCCTACATTATTGCGATGGCACTCGTTTACATTGTTTTCATTGGGTTTATAGTGGCATTAATGAAACGAGCAAAACGTCAGAAGGCAATGAATGGGGATAAATAAATTAGATAATGAAACGGCGAAATCATGTGTAAATGGTTTCGCTGTTTTTTTGTCTTTCAAAAATTGGTTAATATTATTCTCCTTCCTTCATAAACTTCAGTAAAGTCAATTGCATGAAAGGGGTATCCTTTTGGAAGAATTGTTAAAAGTACGAAACTTACACGTTGGTTTTCGAATATATGATACGTACTTTGATGCGGTTGATGATGTTTCCTTTTCGTTAAAGAAAAATGAAATTCTTGCCATTGTAGGAGAATCCGGTTGTGGAAAAAGCACCCTTGCCACTTCCATTATCGGACTCCATCACGAACAAAATGTGCGAGTGAAAGGAGACATTCTTTTTCAAAATCGGAATATTCTCAATTTATCAGAGGAAGAAATAAATAAAATCCGCGGAGCAGAAATTAGCATGATTTTTCAAGATCCTTTATCAGCATTGAATCCATTAATGCGAGTTGGCGATCAAATTGAAGAAGCTCTAAAGTATCATACAGATCTTACGAAAGATGAGCGAGAAGAACGGGTGATGGAACTAATTAAACAAGTCGGGATTTCAAAGCCAGAGCAAGTAGCAAGGCAATTTCCCCATCAGTTGTCCGGGGGGATGCGACAGCGCATCATGATTGCCATCGCCATTTCCTGCAAACCGCAAATCATCATTGCCGATGAACCGACTACTGCACTAGATGTAACAATCCAGGCACAAATTTTAGATTTATTGAAAGAATTGCAAGAAGAAACGGAGGCTGGCATTATATTAATCACCCATGATTTAGGCGTTGTCGCTGAAGTGGCAGACCGTGTGCTCGTTATGTACGCTGGAGAATTGATTGAA
>JAAYHP010000622.1 GCA_012735355.1 Lysinibacillus sp.
CTGTATAAAGGAAGCCCATATCGAAGGAAGCATTATGGGCAACAACAATCGCGTCCCCAATAAATTCGTGGAATTCTCGTATGACATCATCCACTTCTGGTGCATCTTTTAACATATCATCAGTAATATGAGTCAATTCGATAATTTTTGCTGTTAAAGGTCTGTGGGGATTGGCGAATCTTTCAAATTTATCGACCACTTTACCATCTTGAATTTTGACTGCCGCAAGCTCGATGATCGTATCGTAGGCAGTGGAGAGCCCAGTTGTTTCCACGTCAAATACAACATAAGTAGCGTCATCTAAATGGATATGCTGCTCTTCGTAAGCGATTGGCACACCATCATCTACTAAATTTGCTTCCACACCGTAAATGATTTTTATTCCATGTTTTTTCCCAGCTGCAAAAGCCTCTGGAAAAGCTTGTACAACAGCGTGATCTGTAATAGCTACAGCAGGATGCCCCCATTTAGCAGCTTGTGCTACAATTCGATCTACCGGAGTTACTGCATCCATTTGACTCATCGGGGTGTGGAGATGTAATTCAACCCGCTTTTCCCCTTCTTTTGCCGTATCTTATCTAGGCTCTTTATATATTTCATTAATATCGTTCGCCATGACAACTAAATCGCGGACAAAGGTATCGTTTTGAACAGAACCTCTTACTCTTACCCACATACCTTTTTTCAAATTTGACATTTTTTCCGCATCGTCATTATTACGAGAAAACATTTTTACTAAAATAGAATCAGTGTAGTCGGTTATTTTAATTTCTAATAAAGTCCGACCACTTTTTAACTCTTTCGTTTCTGCAGCGAATATATATCCTTCAATTACGATGCGACGCTCTTCTTCAATGATCGATTTAATGTCCACAATTTCCGCATCTTTAATAACAGAACCGAGTTGCACAGGTCCATTGTCTGCTTCAGGAGCTTCTTTCTTCTCTGTTTCTCGTTTTTGGAAGTCTTCTAATGCTTGTCTAGCAAGTTCCGCTTCTTCTAACTTACGCATTTCTAATAATTTTTCTCGTTCCGCTTTTTCTTCATCTGTTGCTTCAACAAGTTCGAAATCTACTGCCATTGTTGGGAATCCAAAACAACGATAGGCATCGGAAATAATTTCCCCATATTTTGCTTTTAACGTCAGTTGTTCCATTTCAGAAATACAGGAAAGGACTAATTTGCTACCTGTCCAATTTGGCATTTGATTGGAAAGGCGATGTTTCACCGGTGGAGATGCATCTATACGTTCGATGACAGTCAACCAATAATTTGAAATCAATTCTTCCGTTACTTGAGGATTGACTGTTTCTATCGTTAAAGTCGTTTGAGCAATATGTTTAAATTCTTCCTTTAGTCGCATCAACATCAATTGATACACTTGATAAGGTAAAATATTTTGTAGTTTTACGACGAAATTCCATATACGTTGTTTTTTATGAACTGTAAGACGTGTGAGTTCTCCATGTTCAAAAAATGACATGTAGACATCTTCAGTTAATTTTAATTGGGAAAGTAGCGTATAAAAACGCTCTCTAGCATTTGAGTCTGTCATTAAACTCACCACCTCTTTATTGTCTTAAAATGAAAAGAATTCGCAAAAGTTCTAGCAGATGCAAAAGGAGTATTACCCCATTTTGAGTCTCTAGAAAAAGCGAATTCTATTTTTATAACTCAACTATTAAGTATACACTATTTTTTTAAATTACGTTTGAATTTACTGCACCCGATAAAATTCATTTAATCGATCAATCAGTTCTTCCTTTGCACACTCAAAAGTTTCCCCGGTTTTACGAATTGTTACTTCGACAATTCCTTCCGATGCTTTCTTTCCAATAGTTACTCGAACCGGCAATCCGATTAAATCCGCATCAGAGAACTTCACTCCAACCCTTATGTCTCGTTCATCATAAAGCACGTTGTAACGATACGTCGTTAAAATGTTATATAGCTGTTCAGATAGGTTATGTTGAATTTCATCTTTTACATTGACCGTAATTAAATGTACATCGTAAGGTGCTAATTCTTTCGGCCAAACAAAACCTTTATCATCTTGATTTTGTTCTGCTAAAATTGCAAACAGCCGGGTTAATCCTAGTTCGTAGCAGACCATTTGGATTGGAACATTTTTTCCTTCTTCATTCGTAATAAATGCCTTCATTTTTTCTGCGTAGTGAGTACCTAATTTTGTAACATGCCCGATTTCAATCCCTTTTTCCAATGTTACAACTCCCTGGCCATCAGGAGAAGGATCGCCTTCTTCAATATTGCGAATATCCGCATAAAGATTGATGGCAAAATCGCGATTTGGATTCACATTTAAATAATGGTAACCATCTTCATTGGCACCGCTTATTCCATTAGCTATTGACTTAATCGCTTGGTCGGCAATGACCTTTATTTCAAGCGGCAATTTAATTGGACCGATGGAACCTCTCTGGCATCCTATTGCTTTTTCAATTTCTATCTCACTAGCAAATCGCACGTTTGAATTCGCTGTATTTAAAGCTTTTGCAATTTTTCCTTCATTGATTTGGTGATCACCTCGAACTAAAGCAACAATAATTTCTCTATCCACATTCAACACGATCGATTTAATACATTGGGATGGTTCCACTCGGAGAAATTGGCATAATTCTTGAATTGATTGAACATTTGGCGTAGCAATTTTTTCTAACGGTTTTAATTCTACATCAGATGGTTGATAATCAACAATGACCGGTGCAATTTTCGTATTTGCTGCAAATTTTGATTCATTGGAAAAAGCGATTCGTTCCTCACCGATTTCCGTTAGCACTATAAATTCTTGCGATTCATCACCAAAAATACCTGAATCCGCTTCCACCATGTAAACGTTAAGTCCAAGACGGGAAAAAATGCGATGATAAGCTTCAATCATTTTTTCGTAAGTTACATGTAAACTTTCTTTACTTTCATGGAAGGAATAGGCATCCTTCATAATGAACTCCCGACCACGGAATAAATCAAGACGGGAATAAATTTCATCGCGGAATCTTCTTTGAATTTGATAAAGTATCAATGGTAATTTTTTATACGTTTGTATTTCGTCTTTAATAATTGAAGTAATTAATTCAATATGGCTTGGACCGATTACATATTCTCGATTGTTTCTGTCTTTAAACTGAATTAATTCATCATTAAAGTATTCTAATCTACCTGATTGTTTCCATAAATCAATCGATTGAATGGAAGGCAATTCTATTTCAATAGCATCTCTTTCTTCCATTTCCTCTCGAATGATATTTTCGATTTTATGTAATATGCGTTTTGCTAAAGGTAAAAGTGAGTATGTACCGTTTGCATGTTGACGAATGAATCCTGCTCGAAGTAACATTTGACAAGCTTTTGTTTCTACATTTTGAGGCACTTCCCGAAGTGTCGGAATAAACGTTAAACTTTGTTTCATAAGTGCTCCACCTTTATAGTTTCTTTATCTTCTTTTATAGAATAGCATATCCATTCGCAGATTGAATATGTCGTTTTTTAGAAAATAAAAGAGGTTGGGACATATAGCTAATTTAATTAAGAATCAGTGAAGAAGCATAGTAAAAAAATGATATGCAACGAAAATTGATTGGAGTGACGGGGCGACTCCAACGGGAACAGCCCGAAACTCGA
>JAAYHP010000623.1 GCA_012735355.1 Lysinibacillus sp.
ATTTGGGAAGAAAAGGTTTTCAGCAATACGGGTTAATTGGTAGTGGAGCAATGGATACATCATCTTACCGAATTTGGGAAATGCTATTGCTTCAAGAGCCTTCTGCAGCGATTGAATTTACTCTTATCGGTCCAACGGTTCAATTTAATTGTGATGCTGTTTTTTGTTTAACGGGAGCGAACTTTCATCCAATTTTAAATGAGAAGCCGTGTCCGATGTGGAGACCGGTCTTTGCTGAAAAAGGGAGTATATTAAAACTATCATCTTGCCAAGAGGGAGCACGGGGTTATTTACATGTAAAAGGCGGCATTCAGATAGAAAAAGTATTAAACAGTTATAGCACTTACATCCGTGCTGGTATTGGCGGATTCAATGGTCGCCCTCTGCGTAAAGGAGATGAACTACCAATTTTAGAATCAAAATCGATTGAAAAGGAAAAAGGGGCTGTTCACCCAAAAGATTGGATTTCTACAAAACAAGATGTTGTCATTCGTGTAGTGAAGGGTACGGAATATGAAAAATTTACCGATGAAAGTAAAGCATCCTTCGAAAATAGCGTTTTTACTGTTACAAAAGATGCGGACCGAATGGGGTATCGATTAGAGGGGGAACATGTGCTTACAACGAAAGAAAAATTTGATTTGTTATCAGAAGCTGTAACCTTTGGCACAATACAAGTACCGTCAAGTGGTCATCCCATTATATTAATGGCGGATCGTCAAACAACGGGTGGTTACCCGAAAATTGCACAAGTCATTACAGTTGATTTACCAAAATTAGCACAACTCCAACCTTTTGCTAAAATTCGGTTTCAACTAATTTCATTAGAAGCAGCTCTAGAGTTAATCATTCAAAAAGAAAATAAAATTAGACTATTACAACAAATGATAAATCATTAAACTTTTGACAAAGTGAACAACGATTTGTTCCTATATCATAAAATAGAAGTGAATATAACTAGAAAAGGCTGTCCCTATAGTGTCTCTTGATTACACTAGGGAACAGCCTTTATTTTTGTATTACATATCCCAAATTAAAATTAATAATGAGCCAATGATTGTAACGAGGGCGATAATGATGCCATAAAGTACATTCAAGTAAATGGCTCCACCATCTTTTGTTTCACCAGCGTGCATGAATACAACAAGTTGTAGAGTAGCTTGTACAAAAGCCGTTACGACTAAAATTGTCATAGCCAATGTAAAGCTCATATCCATAAAGTATACGAGTAATGCAATGACCGTCAAAAATAATGAAAAGACGAAGCCACCTACTTGTTTTGCAGGATATAATTCTTTCATATTACATCATTCCTTTCAAATAGATGAAGCTGAAGATGAAAATCCAGACAACATCTAAGAAATGCCAGTAAAGAGAAAAGATGAACGATTTATTCGCCGTTTGGGCTGTAATACCTCTTTTTGCAACTTGGATCATAATGAATAATCCCCAGAATAATCCAAGTGTTACATGGGCACCATGGGTACCTAAAGTTGTTAATAGTGCTGCTGTAAATCCACTTGTTTGGTAAGTCGCACCTACATGGTAATAGTGTACGAATTCATATATTTCTACGCAAAGGAACCCAAGTCCTAATAGAAGGGTAATGCCAAAGAATGCAAGCATCGCGTTTTTTCGACCGATTCTCATCGCATGCACACCAAGGCCGATTGTGAAACTACTTGTAAGTAAAACAAACGTTTCAATTAAAACTGGTGTAATTTCAAAGATTTCTGCCCCTGTTGGACCATTACCTGTTCGATGTTCCATAACGAAATACGTTGTGAAAAGTGTAGCAAACAACATAATTTCCGCACCGAGGAAAATCCAAAATCCTAAAATGTTTAGTTGATTTTGGTGAGTGCTATATTCAAGAGGCTGCGCATTTTTTACGTTCATGATTTAGCACCTCCAAATTTTGCTTCAGTTGCTTTTACTTCATCCGCTGAAATGTAACGACCATCATCTTTTTCAAAGGAACGAAGAGTCATACAAGCAAAGATACCGATTAATGATACGACTACTGGTATCCATAACGCGAATACGAAGGAGAATCCACAAATAAAGAAGATGATTCCCATAATAAACGGCACACCGCTATTATTTGGCATATGAATCTTTTCAATTTCGCCTTTAAACAATTCATGACCTTTTTTCTTCGCATCCCAGAAAGCTTCACTAGATGCCACGTGAGGTGTGCGAGCAAAGTTGTATTCTGGAACTGGATTGTGAGTTGCCCATTCTAATGAACGAGCGTTCCAAGGTTCGTCTCCAACATTGCGAGGAGAGTTTTTAATACTGTAAAGAACGTTGTATACGATGATGATGAAGGCAATGGCCATTAGTCCTGCTCCAATAAAAGAAAGCATATTTAATGGTCCGAAACCTGTAGATTCAGAGTACGTATACATACGGCGGGCTTGTCCGTCTAAACCAGTGATGTACATTGGGAAGAAGGCAAGACAGAAACCGATTGTAAGGAACCAGAATCCCCATTTACCGATGCGTTCATTTAACATAAATCCGAACATTTTTGGCCAGTAGTATGTTAAGCCAGCAAGCATTGCAAATACAACACCAGGAATAATTGTGTTATGGAAGTGAGCAACTAAGAACATCGTATTATGATATTGATAGTCCGCTGCTGACATCGCAAGCATTACCCCTGTAACCCCACCGACAGTAAATAGTGGAATAAATCCTACGGCGTAAAGCATTGGAACTGTAAAGCGAATTTTTCCTTTATACATCGTAAGTAACCAGTTAAAGATTTTCACACCCGTTGGTACAGCAATCGCCATTGTCGTAATGGAGAAAATACTGTTTGTTAGTGCACCTTGGCCCATCGTAAAGAAGTGGTGCGTCCAAACGAAGAATGAAAGTAGGGAAATGATGACCATTGATCCGACCATCGATTTATACCCGTAAAGGTTTCGTTGTGAGAAGGTTGAAATAACCTCACTGTAAATACCAAATGCCGGCAAAATCAAGATATATACTTCAGGGTGTCCCCAAATCCAGAAAAGGTTTGCCCAAAGCATGTCCATCCCGCCATCTGTTGATGTAAAGAAGTTTGTTGCAAATAGGCGGTCTGTAGTACACATGATTAACGCTATTGTTAAAACTGGGAAAGCAAAAAGGATAATGATACAAGAAATAAAGCTTGAACAAGTGAACATTGGCATTTTCATAAGCGTCATGCCAGGTGCTCTCATATTTAAGATTGTTGTTATCATGTTGATACCAGTCATTAATGAACCAATACCAGAAATTTGAATAGCAATCATGTAATAGTTCGTACCGACAGATTGACTAAAATCAGTTCCTGCAAGAGGGAAGTAAGATGTCCAACCTGCGTCTGGTGAACCTCCGACAACGAAGGAAATGTTAAATAACATTGCTCCTGCAAAGAATAACCAGAAGCTGATTGCATTTAGTCTTGGGAATGCAACGTCACGGGCACCAATTTGTAAAGGTACAACGATGTTCATGAAGGCGAAAATGAAAGGCATCGCCATAAAGATAATCATGACAACTCCGTGGGTTGTGAAAATTTCATTATAGTGTTGTGCATCAAGTAATGTGTTCTCCGGTTTAGCAAGTTGAGCACGCATCATTATTGCGTCTGCTCCTCCACGGAAAAGCATTAATAAGGCAGAGATTAAATACATAATCCCGATTTTTTTATGGTCTACAGTCGTTAGCCATTCGCGCCATAAATATCCCCATTTTTTGAAATACGTTATACCAACAACGATGGCGATGGAGACTAATACGATGGCTACCATAGATGCATAGATCGCTGGACTTGGATGGGGTACAGCAAATCGTTCAAAGAATTCCATTGGTTGTTCTCCTTTCGGACTTTTTTCTAGTTGTTAATTTAATAGAGTATTAATGTTGTTCTGCCGCATGGTCAGCATGTTCGTCATGTACAGTTTCTGCACCATGATCATGTTCAGGTGGTGGATTGAATCCAAGGTGAGTTCCTGTAAATGTCATTCGACCAAGATGACCAGGTTCTAATAATTGTTCAAAAGTTTCTTCTGTAAGAGGTTCTGCAGTTTCATGTACTTCTTGAACCCATTCATCAAATTGAGTTTGACTCATTGCAGTTACTTGGAATGTATTTTCTGCAAATCCTTTACCACTGAAGTTCGCGTTACGTCCCATATATTCCCCAGGCATATCGGCTGCTAAATGTAGAGTTGTAACCATGTCTGCCATCGCATATTTCTGACCACCTAATTGTGGAATCCAGAAACTCGTAATCGGCCCGTAAGAATAAAGTTTAAATTCTAGTGCTCGATCAGTAGGAATATAAAGATAGTTAACCGTTTCAATGTTTTCTTCAGGGTAACTGAAATGCCATTTCCAGTTAGAAGATGAAGCGTAAATAACTAATGGTTCTTGATCTACATATCCTTCTGGCGTGTTTTCAACAATGTAGTTACTTTTAACAGAAACAAAAGATAGGAAAGTAACGATAATAATAGGTATTCCAATAAAAATTCCTTCTACTACAGGACTTCCTTCAATATGAGGTGGTTCATAGTCTTCTGGCTGTTTTGATGCTCTAAATTTAACTAACATATAAATAAGTAGCACTAAAACAATAATGACAATACCCGACATAAGTACAATTAAAAGCCATGTGTCACTTGCTTGTCTCGCGGCCTGTGGTCCTTTAGGGTCTAAAACTAATAAAGGTTCACACCCAGCAAGGAAGACAGCCAACATCATAAATGATAAAAGTAGTGTACGTTTCATTTCTTTGATGTACTCCTCTCGTTTTTCTATTAGAAAATCATTTTTTTGATATTCTTTGATATGAATCTAGGAAACATTGTATATGATTTCGACAAAATAAACACCGTTTTCACTATACAAATAGTGTAAAGTTCACAGAATGGACATGAATTGTTTTAAAATTTGTCGATATATATCCAACTCCAACCATAAAGCCCAAAAATTTGGGGGAGGGAATGCTATAAATAGGGAAGTGTTGGAATATCACAATAGAAGATAGCAAAATATCCAAACATAACGTTAAGTTTGTTCATTATGCAATGTAGACCAACTTCCTATATAATGATGTAATAGAATGAGAACCAAAATTGAAAGAGATGGAAGAACATGAGTCATTTAATCGTTTCAAATTTAACTAAAACAGTTGGAGATAAAACACTTTTTAAAAATGTGTCCTTTACCATTTATGAAGGGGAACGGGCAGGATTAATTGGGATTAACGGTACGGGGAAATCTACGCTACTTTCAATCCTTGCTAAAAAGCAAGAGGCGGATTCTATAGATTTAGATCATCCGAATAAATATCGCATTGCCTACTTGCCTCAAGAACCGGAATTTGAAAATAACATTACCGTGTTACAAGCGGTGTTTGCTGGCGATTCTCCTATTCTTCAATTAAACCGCAAGTATGAAGAAGTGGTGAAAGCATTAGCGAACAATCCGGAATCGGAAGAACTGCAAAATCAGCTTTTCCAATTGCAACAGCAAATGGACGTTGAAAAAGCGTGGGATGTGAACGCCCTTGCGAAACAATCGTTAACGAAGCTAGGTATCGATATGTATGACGAATACGTTGCGAATTTATCCGGTGGACAACAAAAGCGAGTAGCATTAGCGAAAGTATTAATTGAACCAGCAGATCTCTACTTATTAGATGAGCCGACAAACCATTTAGATGCTGAATCGACAGAATGGCTGCAAGAAATGGTTCTACGCTTAAAAGGGGCAGTCATTTTCATCACTCATGATCGCTATTTTTTAGATGAAATATCTACCCATATTTATGAATTAGCAGATCAAACTTTATATCGCCATATAGGAAATTATGCAGACTTTTTAGAAGCGCGAGCCATTCGGGAAGAAAACCGACAAGCGACACAAGCGAAATTACGAAACCGCTATCGAAATGAGTTGAAATGGATTCGCCGTGGAGCAAAGGCCCGCACGACAAAACAAAAGGCAAGAATTCAACGATTTGAAGAATTAGATAAACAAATTGAACGCAACACAGATGATACAAAGCTTGATATGGCTTTAGCAACAACGAGACTCGGGAAAAAGGTATTGGAAGGGGAACATTTATCTAAATCTTACGGCGATCGGGTCATATTAAAAGATTTTAATTTTTTAATTCAACAAGGGGATCGCATCGGCATCGTTGGTGCTAACGGTTATGGGAAATCTACGTTATTAAAAATATTAGCGGGCGAGGTGGAGCCAGATGTTGGTGAAGTAATTGTTGGTTCTACAGTGAAAATCGCCCACTTTAAACAAGTGCTCCCAGAAATGAATGAAAATCAACGGATGATTGAGTATATTAGGGAAGCTTCGAACGATATTACCGATTCAGAAGGGATTCGTTATTCGGCAGCCCAAATGTTAGAAAGGTTTTTATTCCCGCTTCATACCCATGGAACGCCGATTGGAAAGTTGTCCGGCGGTGAGCGGAAACGTCTTCATTTATTAAAGTTATTAATGGAACAGCCGAACGTGCTGTTACTTGACGAGCCGACGAACGACTTAGATATTGAGACGCTAGGTGTGTTGGAAGATTTTATTGAACATTTCCCTGGCGTAGTCATTACCATTTCCCACGATAGATTCTTTTTAGATCGAATTGCGAAGAAGTTGTGGATTTTAGACGGAAAAGGAAATGTGGAGGAAAGCCTTGATTTATACACTGAATATTTAATGAAGAAAGTGGAATCGGAAAAGGTTGAAGCAAAAGTTGAAAAGCTTGAAAAACCGAAACAAGAAAAGCCAAAGAATGAAAAGAAAAAATTAACTTATAAAGAACAAAAAGAATGGGAAAGCATAGAAGAAACCATTGCACATGTAGAAGAACAAATAGCAAAAACAGAAGATGAAATTGCTACATGTGGGGCAGATTATATGAAACTTCAAGAATTAACAGATCAACTGAATCAACTTAATTCGGAGTACGAACGATTAATAGAGCGATGGTCTTATTTAGATGAAATTGTAAATGGGGGTTAGGATTTTGAAAATTGTAACGATTGAACCAACACCAAGTCCGAATTCGATGAAAGTAGTTGTCGATGAGGAATTACCTTTTGGCAAAAGTTATAACTATACGAAAGAAAATATGAATGAAGCTCCTAGTGAGATTCAAGCGATTTTAAATATCGAAGGTGTAAAAGGAGTATACAGAGTAGCCGACTTTTTAGCGGTAGAACGGAATGCTAAATACCAATGGGAACATATTTTATCCCGAGTACGAAATGCCCTTGGTGAAAAAACAGAACAAGTAGAACAGGTGGAACAAGCTGCCGATCAATTTGGTGAAGTGTTTGTTCATGTGCAGATGTTTAGAGGATTGCCTTTACAAATTAAAGTGTTTGATTCAACAAGTCAACATCGGATTTCCACTGGGGAACGTTTCATTAAAGCCTTCAATTCGATTCAAATTGAT
Source organism: Lysinibacillus sp. (assembly GCA_012735355.1). GTDB lineage: Bacteria > Bacillota > Bacilli > Bacillales_A > Planococcaceae > Ureibacillus. The sequence goes on from JAAYHP010000623.1 coordinate 7,463, forward strand.
AAGACTGATGAAAACTATATTTTTGAACGTAAATGGGCGGATTTCGGTATTCGTTATGGAGAAAAAGAGGAAATTGCTGAAAGC
>JAAYHP010000624.1 GCA_012735355.1 Lysinibacillus sp.
GTGCTAGAACAAGTATGTATATATCAACGTGAATGGAGAAAAAAAGGTTATCGTCCTGTCAGAATTGCAGTGAATATTTCGCCCAAACAATTTAAACAATCGGATTTTCCAGATAAAATTGGGAAGATATTAAAGAAATATGAAGTGGATCCGAAACTAATTGAATTAGAAATTACGGAAAGTTCAATGGGGAATATGGACGAAACAGAAGGTATTTTAAAGAAATTAAAAGAGTTAGGCGTTTATGTATCTGTCGATGATTTTGGTACAGGTTATTCTTCTCTAAGCTATTTAAAGAAGTACCCAATTGATATTATTAAAATTGATCAATCCTTCATAGCAGATATTAATAAGGACGAAAAAAATGAAGCAATTATAAAAGCGATTATTTCTTTATCCCATCATTTAGGAATGGATGTGGTGGCGGAAGGGGTAGAAGAAAAATATCAAGAAGTCTTTTTAAAGAAAAATCGTTGTAAAAAAGGGCAAGGTTATTTGTATAATAAACCAATGCCGATAGAGGAAGTTGTTCATAAATATTTAGAAGCACAGTGATTGTTTTACATTCCATTGAATTAGTCCGTTTTATATCAATTTCCTTCATTTTAGTTTATAGATAATAGAACCACGAATAGTGACTTTTTGCTCGCTATTCGTGGTTCTTTATTTATCCGTTTAGCTCTTATCATTTTCAATAATTCGATATTTACTTATTGTAAAGATACCACCCGCCCCTTTTTCACTGGCTGAATGATTTCTAGTTGTAGCAATTTGCCGTCGGTTAGGGTATGCTCCAAGACTTTGATTTAACTAATTCTAGCAATCTATTGATAAAAATAAGAATAAATGTTACCTATTCGACAAACTTTGCATATTTTTTCTTGTATAATAGAAGGTGAATGGTCATTCATTTTCCGTTCAGAGACAAGGGGGAGGAATGGGTATGTTGAAGAAGGAATCAATCATCGTAACAGGTGGCTCTAGTGGGATGGGGCTTGCGATGGCAAAGAAGTTTGTGCAAGAAGGTGCAAATGTTGTCATCACCGGTCGAAATGAAGAACGCCTGGAAAAAGCAAAAAATGAAATTTTGCAGTTTGGAAATACCATTGAAACTTTTCAAATGGATGTACGAGATGTGGAACAAGTAAAAGGAACGGTACAATTTGCCGTAGAACGATTTGGGAAAATCGATGCATTGGTAAATAACGCGGCTGGAAATTTTATCGTTCCTGCAGAAAAGTTGTCTCCAAATGGATGGAAGGCGGTTATTGATATCGTCTTAAATGGAACTTTTTATTGCTCACAAGAAGTAGGGAAGTATTGGATTGAGCATGGAATTAAAGGGAAAATATTAAATATGGTCGCCACATATGCATGGCAAGCTGGTGCAGGGGTTGTTCATTCGGCAGCAGCAAAGGCAGGGGTGTTATCCCTCACTAGATCCCTAGCTGTGGAGTGGGGATATAAGTATGGCATTCGAGTAAATGCGATCGCACCTGGTCCTATTGATCGAACAGGTGGGGCAGAGAAACTATGGGAATCGGAAGAAGCGGCAAAAAGAACCCTTAATTCAGTTCCATTAAAACGACTTGGAACACCTGAGGAAGTAGCTGAATTAGCAGCGTTTATGCTATCTGAAAAGTGCGCTTATATGAACGGGGAATGCGTCACTTTAGATGGTGGACAATGGCTTAATCAGTTTCCTTTTTAAATTAAGAAGAGTTAGTTTAATGGATATATAAATAAAATGAAAAGAGGTTGGGACATATAGCTAATTTAATTAAGAATCAGTGAAGAAGCATAGTAAAAAAATGATATGCAATCGAAAATTGATTGGAGTGACGGGGCGACTCCAACGGGAACAGCCCGAAACTCGA
>JAAYHP010000625.1 GCA_012735355.1 Lysinibacillus sp.
CCGCATCCTTTATTGCCTTTTCTAATTGTTTTTTCCCAATATAACAAAATGGACAAACAAAATCTGACCAAACTTCTACTTTCATTACTCTCTCCTCCTTTTCTGCTATTTTACTTATACTCAAATTAAACAACAATTTATGTGCTCCAATGAATAATGTCCTTCTATTTTCAACATACTCGTAAAAAATGTATCTTTTGGGAGGTCTCCATGCAAAATTCTCTCTGGTTATATGGTGCTGAACCTTTATCGTTAAACACATTATCTTCTTCCTTAAATTGTGATGTATGTATCGTTGGCGGAGGACTAACGGGGGTTTATACTGCCTACTTACTTGCAAAAAAAGGGGTAGACGTTGTTTTACTAGAGGCAAATTCCTCTGTTGCTTTTGGTACAACTGCCCACTCTACCGGTAAACTAACACCACAACACGGCACCGTTTTTCAACAATTACTTACTACCTTCAATGAAGATGAAGCCCGCACCTATTATAAAGCCAATGTATCTGCCATCGAACAAGCTCTTAAACATGTTACAGTCGATATTTTTCAACGAGCTGATTCTTATTTATATGCGACAACGGAACAAGGTGTAGATTCCATTAAAAAAGAGTTAGAAGCTTATAAAAAACTAGGTATTCCTGGCGTCGAAACGAAGGATACAGAACTTCCATTTGAAGTGAACACTGCTTTAAAAATGGAAAATACGACACAAATTCATCCTACAAAATTTACAAATCATTTTGCTAAGCTTGCAATAAAAGAAGGAGCAAAGTTTTTTGTTAATACACGAGTAACGAAATTAATTATCGAAGAAAATCGCCTTATTACAGAATCAGAATTAGAAGTAAGTTTTAAATCCATCGTATTAGCAACCCATTACCCCATTGAAGCAGTAAAAGGATTACACTTAGCGAAATTATCTATCGATCGCTCATATTTAATGGCTACAAAAACTTCCGAACTGCTAAAAGGACAGTATTTATCTACAGATAATACTTCCCGCACAATTCGTACCGCTTTGATCGAGAACCAACCTTATTTGATTTTTGGTGGAAGTTCTCACATTGCTGGTGTCGTTCAAAATACACAAACATATTATGAAACTTTAGAGAAAGAAATGATTGCTACCTTTGATTTGTCCAAACCTGAGTTTTTATGGAGCGCTCAAGATCCAAATACAGCCGATTACATTCCATATGTAGGTCGCATCTCGGCAAGCGAACCAAGGATATATATCGCCACTGGTTATCGCAAATGGGGACTATCGAATTCCCTCGTTGCTGGTGAGATTATTTCGACAGAGATTACGAGTGGAAAACATATAGCACAACACTTATATAGTCCATCGAGAAATTTATTTGGAAAAACATTTATGCGAATGTTAAAAGCAATTGGATTTACTGTATCAAGCCTTGCTGAAGGCTATTTAATGCGGATTGAAGCCCCTAAGTGCACCCACTTAGGCTGTAAAACTCAATGGAATGAGGGGGATGAAACGTGGGATTGTCCTTGTCATGGCTCGAGATACGATAAGTTCGGAAACGTCATTGAAGGACCTGCTGTCTACCCTCTAAAATTGGAATAAAAAGCGATGTTGGGACAGAAAGCTAATTTAATTAAGAATTAGTGGATAAGCATAGTAAAATAATGATATGCAATGTAAATTGATTGGAGTGACGGGGCGACTCCAACGGGAACAGCCCGAAACTCGAGACCCCGCAGGAGCG
>JAAYHP010000626.1 GCA_012735355.1 Lysinibacillus sp.
AGATGAAATAATCTATACTAATTCATAAAAATATTTATGAAATTTTTTAAACTTTTAAGAATGAGAAAAAGTATTTGACATTGTAGCGATGATTCCGTAACATGTTGATGAACGGATACTCTTATCCAGAGATGGTGGAGGGTCAAGGCCCTATGAAACCCGGCAACCTGCATTATTCATATAATGCGTGGTGCTAACCTGATGCAAGGGAAACCCCTTGAACGATAAGAGTGAAAGGTAGAGATTTTAGTTCCTTTCCTCATGTCAAAAATGTAGGTAAGGAACTTTTTTTATTGAAAAATAATTTTTATACAAACTATAGATAAAGACTCTATATATCGCCTTTCATTATCCCTGCGCTTATTTTGTGAATAGGCTAAGGATAAATGAAGTTGGGTAATGAGTACCGTATCAAATTAGAGACTCGTCTCTTGAAAATTTAGGAGGAAATTCAATGACAAATCGTCGACTATTTACTTCAGAAAGTGTTACAGAAGGACATCCAGATAAAATTTGTGACCAAATATCCGATGCCATTTTGGATGCAATTATTGCTGCAGATCCAAATGCAAGGGTGGCATGTGAAACAACAGTAACAACGGGATTAGTTTTAGTTACGGGAGAAATTACAACTTCAACTTATGTAGATATACAAAGCGTTGTTCGCAATACAGTTGCTGAAATTGGATATACTCGTGGAAAATTCGGTTTTGATGCTGAAAATTTAGCGGTACTCACTGCCATCGGTGAACAATCTCCGGATATTGCTCAAGGTGTGGATTTAGCGCTAGAAGCCCGTGAAGGTTCTATGACTGATGCAGATATTGAAGCAATTGGTGCGGGTGATCAGGGGTTAATGTTTGGTTTTGCTTGTAATGAAACACCAGAATTAATGCCTTTACCAATCAGTTTAGCCCATCGTTTAGCACGAAGACTATCAGAAGCTCGGAAAACAAAAGAAATTCCTTACTTACGCCCAGATGGGAAAACACAAGTAACTGTGGAATACGATGAAAACAATCAACCTCGCCGCATTGATACAATTGTCATTTCAACACAGCATGATGAAGATGTGACATTGGAACAAATCCAAGAAGATATTAAAGAAAAAGTAATTAATGTCATCGTGCCAGAGGAATTAATTGACGGAGATACGAAATATTTCATTAACCCGACAGGTCGTTTCGTCATCGGAGGACCAAAAGGAGATGCGGGGTTAACTGGACGAAAAATCATCGTTGATACTTATGGTGGATACGCTCGCCATGGAGGAGGAGCTTTCTCAGGAAAAGATCCAACAAAAGTTGACCGTTCTGCTACTTACGCTGCCCGTTATGTGGCAAAAAATATCGTGGCATCCGGCCTGGCTGAACGGGCGGAAGTACAGCTTGCCTACGCCATTGGTGTAGCTCGTCCTGTATCGATTTCTATCGATACGTTTGGTACTGGAAAAGTAAGTGAAGCAAAACTTGTAGAATGGGTAAATGAACTCTTTGATTTGCGCCCAGCAGGGATTATAAAAATGCTTGACCTACGCCGTCCAATTTACAAACAAACAGCAGCTTACGGTCACTTTGGACGTACGGATATTGAGTTGCCTTGGGAAAAAACGGACCTTGCAGACAAACTAAGAGAAAGAGCTGGGTTATAATTCATTCTCTATAATTTAATTTAAAAATGCAGGCAAACCATTTAGCCTGCATTTTTTATTATGATCCGTTATTATTTTTGTAATGATTTATAATATTTTCCCTTCTCGACATACTCCTGAATGATGCGATCCATATCTTTTCGATCTTCTTCAGTAATTTGCCGAACGACTTTTGCAGGGTTACCCATGACAACAGAATAAGGAGGTATTTTCTTCCCTGGTGGAACTAAACTTCCCGCACCTACTAATGCGCCTTCTCCGATTTCTGCTCCGTCTAAAATGATGGAACCCATACCGATTAAAGCACGTTTACGAATGATACAACTATGTAAAGTGACTTGGTGTCCAACGATTACTTCATCTTCAATAATAAGTGGATTGTTCGGACTTTGATGTAAACAACTTAAATCTTGAATACTACAACGTTTTCCGATTTTCGTTGGTGCAACATCGCCACGAATGACTGTACCAAACCAAATCGTTGTATCTTCATCGATGGTCACGTCGCCAGTAATCGTTACATGATCGGCAATAAATACGGATGAATCAATTTTAGGTTCTTTATCTTTATAAGGATAAATCATCACAAAACGCCTCATTTCTAAGTATGATATGTTTATTCATTATCCTAACAAAAAGTTAGCTCTTTTTAAATATAAGGAATTTACAGAAGGTCGAAAATCTTTAAAATAATATAGATAGGAGGATCGATATGTGGAAGTGGGAAACCGATGAGCAACCGAAAGCGGTCATCGTTATTATACATAGTGCCTTCGAACATCATCGTTGGTACGCCTGGCTTATTGAAAAGTTACGAACAGAAGGTTTTCACGTAGTAATGGGAGATTTGCCTGGCCACGAAGAAGGATCGAAGTATACGAGGGTGCACGATGAATTAATTGATGAGTATTTGATTTTTATTAAGCAATTAATGCAAAATGCTCTTTCGTATCAGTTACCTGTATTTATAATAGGCCATGGTTTAGGCGGGACGTTAGCGATTCAATTTTTAAAAAAAACGAAATTAGAATGTGCAGGTCTTATATTAACGTCGCCTTGGCTTCATTTACAAAAAGGTTCCAATATTTTAACGAACGCACTTGCGAGCATCAATTTAGCACCGAGTAAACGAATATCGATGGGTTTTGATAAAAGATTATTAACTCGCAATGTAGATGGTTACAATGAAATGGAAGATGATATACCTTACCATTCTAATGTGACAGTTCGTTGGTATAGAGATATTCAACAGCTGATGAAAAACTTAACTACCCAACAATCGAAAACATTGACTCTTCCAATTCTTTTAATAACGAGTCATCAAGATAAAGTTGCGGATAGCGATGCTGCAAGGAAATGGTTATTACTTCAAAAAACAAATGAATTTCAATATAAAGAATGGTCCTACAGCTATCACAATGTTTTCCACGATAATGAACGAGAAGAAGTTTTTTATTATGCACGGGATTTTATAAACAATGTGTTGCGTTCGATTGGCTATATTGTTTGATTTAGGAATTGTTCGATAAGGACATTCCTTTTTTTTATGCAAATAATTTTTGAATATTATTAAAATTCTATTGAATGATAAAGGCAGTTTTTGTAATATAAAAAATATTCCATTAAACAACAAAGGGGTGTGTGTATGGTAGAGAATGTTCTAAACTGGATCTACGGTATCCTATGGGGTCCTGTAATGATTTATGGGATTCTAATTGTTGGACTTGTGTTTTCAATAATGACACGGTTTGTCCAAATTAGAAAAATTAAAGAAATGTTTGTTTTAATGTTCAAAGGGGAAAAATCAGAAGCGGGAATTAGTTCATTTCAAGCATTATCAGTAGC
>JAAYHP010000627.1 GCA_012735355.1 Lysinibacillus sp.
ATGTTATCAATAGAAAACGTGATTGGAGTAAACAATCAGATAAAATTGTTCTAATTGGTACTTCAACAGGAGGACCAAGGGCGCTGCAAGAAGTGATTACAAATTTACCCGAATCCATTCCAGCACCGATTTTAATCGTACAACATATGCCAGCAGGATTTACAAAATCATTGGCAGACAGATTAAATCATTTAAGTAAAATTCATGTGAAGGAAGCAGAACAAGGAGATATTGTAAAAAAAGGTACAGCCTATATTGCACCAGGTGGTTACCATCTAAAAATGAAAAAAAACGGAACCCATTATGAAATTGAATTAGACAATAAAGAGCCACCAAGAGCTGGACACCGCCCATCAGTGGATGTCATGTTTGAAAATATTAGTAGATTTAAAGAATTTGATAAAATCGCAGTCATCATGACAGGAATGGGACATGACGGATCTGAAGGTTTAATTGCATTAAAAAAATCTGGAAATGTTATTGCCATCGCAGAGTCAGCTGAAACGTGTATCGTCTATGGTATGCCGAAAGCTGCGGTAGAAACAAAATTAGTAGATGAAGTCGTTAATGTTGACGAAATAGCAGAGACAATTATGAAATATTTGTCGTAAAGGGAGTGTTCTCGTATGGAAATGAATCAACAATATTTAGATATGTTCATTGAAGAAAGTAAAGAACATTTACAATCTTGTAGTGACAACTTGTTAGTGCTAGAAAACAATCCAGAAGATTTATCGATCGTTAATGAAATTTTCCGTTCAGCCCACACATTAAAAGGGATGGCGGCAACAATGGGCTTTGAAGATTTAGCAGATTTAACACATAAAATGGAGAATGTGTTAGATGCGATTCGCAACGAAAAAATTCCTGTCAATTCTAATCTTCTAGATATTGTCTTTGAATCAGTAGACCATTTAGAAGCGATGATTATGGACGTTGCAGAAGGTGGAGATGGTAAACGAGACGTTTCGGAAACCGTTGCTAAATTAAAAGCGATTGAAGCAGGGGAATTAATTCCTTCTCAAACTCAATCACAGAATGAAGTAGCGGCAGATGTAGCAACAGAGGAACCTACTATTGTACGCAATTTAATTTATGATGAATATGATATCACAGTATTTGAACAGTCGAAAGAACAAGGATTTAACGTATTTGAAATTACCATTTCTTTACGTCCTGACTGTTTACTAAAAGCTGCACGTGTATATATGGTATTTGAAGTTCTTGAAAAAAATGGAGAAGTGTTAAAATCCTTCCCTACGGTTGAAAAACTAGAAGATGAGCAGTTTGATCAATCATTCCAAGTAACCTTTATTACGAAAGACTCTGCTGAAGATATACAAAAGAAAATTAACAAAGTGTCTGAAATTGATAGAGTCGAAGTTGTACCATTAACAAAAGAAATGATAAAAAATTCAAGTAAAGAAGGATTAGTTTCTAATGAACAGGAAGAACAAACAACCCAACAAGTTGTTTCACAATCTCCTAAAGCAACAGAGAAGAAAGCTAATGTTCAGAAAGATAAAAACGCTTCAAAACAAAGCTCTCATACGAAAACAATTCGTGTAAGCATTGAGCGACTTGATATATTAATGAACTTGTTTGAAGAATTGGTGACTGATAGAGGACGATTACAATCCATTGCAACGGAATTGAATCATTCAGAATTATCTGAAACTGTCGAAAGAATGAGCCGCACGATGGGAGATTTACAAAATATCGTGCTGACGATGCGAATGATTCCAGTTGAAACGGTGTTCAATCGTTTCCCTAAAATGGTTCGCTCCTTATCCCGCGATTTAAATAAAAAAATTACATTAAATATTATCGGAGCTGAAACAGAGCTGGATCGAACAGTTATTGATGAAATCGGTGATCCTCTAGTTCACTTAATCCGTAACTCTGTCGACCACGGTATTGAAAGTCCAGAAGTTAGACGTGCAAATGGAAAGCCGGAAGAAGGTACTGTTGTTTTACGAGCGTATCATAGCGGCAACCATGTGTTTATTGAAATTGAAGACGATGGAGCTGGCATCAATAAAGAAAAAGTATTGAACAAAGCCATTGCTAAAGGAGTCGTAACTCCAGAAGCTGCTAGTATGTTGACAGATAAGCAAATCAATGAGCTTATTTTAGAATCTGGTTTCTCAACAGCTGAGAAAGTAACAGACGTTTCCGGTCGAGGTGTTGGATTAGACGTTGTTAAAACAACAATTCAATCTCTTGGTGGTAGCATTTCTATTGAATCTCAAGAAGGTATAGGCTCAAAATTCTCTATCCAATTACCATTAACATTATCTATTATTTCAGTAATGCTAGTAGAAATTGAAGAAGAGATTTATGCGGTTCCTTTATCATCAATTATTGAAACTTCGATCATTAAAAAATCGGACATTCTTAATGCACATAATCAAAAAGTGATTGATTTCCGTGGTAAAGTAGTGCCATTAATCTTCTTAGATGAGGTGTTTGAAGTACCTCGTACGGAAGAAATTGATGATGAATTCCTATCCATTGTCATCGTTCGTAAAGGTGATAATTTAGCGGGATTAGTCGTAGATTCATTCATCGGTCAACAAGAAATTGTATTAAAATCTCTAGGAAATTATTTGAAAAACATTTTTGCTATTTCCGGTGCTACAATTTTAGGAAATGGTAAAGTAGCGTTAATTGTAGACGTCAATGCATTGATGAAGTAATTTGATAAAAGAGGTGTTGAAAATGGCAACAGTTACGGAGCAAGAAAATATAAAAGTGATTGTTTTCCAACTAGAGGATAAAGAGTATGCAATTCCTGTAACAAATGTTCAAGGAATTGAAAGACTAATGCATATTACTCGCGTTCCTAGAACGGAAAAATACGTAAAAGGTGTAATTAATTTGCGTGGGGTTGTGACGCCTATAATCGATTTGCGAGAACGATTTGGGCTTCCACCCGTTGAACAGAACGATTCAGTAAGGATCATTATCATCCAGCTCGACGATATGGAAGTTGGCTTCGTAGTCGATTCTGCCAACGATGTGATTGATATTCCTGTTAGCTCCATTGAACCTCAACCTGAAGTTGTTGGCATTAAGGAAGAAGCGTTTATTTCCGGTGTTTCTAAAATCGATAACCGCTTGTTAATACTATTGCATTTGGACAAAATATTAAATCTTTCCGAATAGTATATTTGATAAAAAGTAGGGATTATGTAAATGAGTCACCAAAACATCAATTCATTGCATTTAGATGTCTTAAAAGAAATTGGAAATATTGGCGCTTCCCACGCCGCAACAGCCCTTTCCGACTTGTTAAGTAAAAAAATTGAAATGCGTGTACCGAAAGTAGAAATGATTACTTTTAACGAAATGATGGAACTTGCAGGTGGACCTGAAAAAGTTGTTGTCGGGATTTACTTGCGAATTGAAGGCGATTTAGAAGGCAGCATGTTTTTCATTTTACCCGTTGAGCAAGCGAATCGTTTTATTCAGCGCCTCCTGCAAGATGATCAGTTTGATTTTCGGAATAATGCATCTGAATTAGGTATGTCGGCAATGCAAGAAATGGGGAATATTTTATCCGGTTCTTATTTATCTGCATTGTCCGATTTTCTAAGGCTGAAGGTATATCCTACTGTGCCTGGCCTAAGTATTGACATGTTCGGTGCCATCATAAGTATAGGATTAATTGAAATTTCAAGAGTGAGCGATTATGTCATCGTGATTAACACATCCATTTCTGAAGAAGGGCTAGAAGATACTGAAATGAAGGGGCATTTTTTACTGTTACCGGATCCAGAATCTTTCAACGTAATATTTAACGCGCTAGGAGTCGGTTAAAATGTTTTCACCTAATACGGGAAAGGTAGTAAAAGTAGGAATTGCCCAAATGGATGTAGTAAAATCTCCAGATACTATTCGTACTTCTGGTTTAGGTTCATGTGTTGGCGTAGTTATATACGATGAATCAAAGAAGATTGCTGGACTTGTACATGTTATGTTACCAGATTCTTCTTTAAGCAGGACGGAAACAATCAATAAAGCAAAATTTGCCGACACTGGTATTGAAGCTCTAATTGAAATGTTACAACGGGAAGGTGTACAAAAGTTTCGTTTAAAGGCGAAAATAGCCGGAGGAGCGCAAATGTTTAAATTCGCATCGGATAATGACACAATGAGAATCGGTCCGAGATATGTGGAAGCGGTCAAAAAGGAATTAAAGAAATATGGCATCCCTATTGTTGCAGAAGATACCGGTGGAAATAGCGGTAGAACCATTGAGTTTGATCCCGATACAAGCAAGCTAATGATTCGTACCGTGAATCAAGGGGTGAGTGAAATCTAATGTTTGGTTCCATTTTCTATAATTTTTGGGGAAGTTTAATTGCCTTTACAATCGCCTTTATCATTATGTATCAAGTATCCATTTTTCCATCTAAAATATTGCTCGTTTCTTTCATTGTCGCCCTTGTTACTTTTGTAGTCATGTTTGCTATACGTTATCTTATCGGATTTGTTTTATACACGCCAGATGATAAGCTGTTTGAATCATTTATTAATGAAAAGGATTCTAGCAATGATGAAACGAAAGATGAACAAGAACAAATGGACAATGAAAATGAACAACAGTCGAATTCTTCTACGGTGGAATTTGAAGATGAAAGTCCAGAGGAAATTGCTAAGGTTGTAAGAACAATGATGAGTGATAATGAAAAAGATACATAAGAACTATTTTTTTTAAAATAAGAGCCGAAAGTTAGGCTCTTTTTTCATAGTTGCAATAGAAAATACTACTTCATAACCAATTGAATTAGTAATATCGATTCCTGTGTTTTTATGTCGTATATTTGATATAATATTGGGAGAAAAAAGCGTTTGTTAAAGAGAGGTGGATTCGATGGTAAGTAAGCTAGATGATGAACAAAAACTATGGAATAGCTGGATTAATGATCGAGATCCCCATGCGGGTAATTTACTCATTAAAAAATACAAACCGCTTGTATCCTATCATGTTCAAAGAATTGGATCTGGACTGCCGAAAAATGTATCCCGTGATGACTTAATAAGTCTCGGAATGATGGGACTTTTTGACGCTTTAAATAAATTTGATATCAATAGAGATTTAAAATTCGATACATATGCTTCTTTTCGAGTGCGTGGTGCAATTATTGACGGTTTGCGTAAAGAAGATTGGTTACCTCGCTCGGCTAGAGAAAAAGCAAAGAAAATGGAAGCAACGATAGAACAATTAGAGCAAAAATTAATGAGGCATGCTACACCGGAAGAACTTGCAGAATATATGAATATGCCTGTCGAAGAAGTATACCAAACGGTACAAGAACATTTCTTTTCGAATATATTATCTATCAACGAGACTCAACAAGATCAAGATGATGTTGATGGAAAATCTTATGTTATTCGAGATGAAAGTACGAGAACACCGGAACAAGAAACGATATATAA
>JAAYHP010000628.1 GCA_012735355.1 Lysinibacillus sp.
CGCCCTAACACTCTGCTATAGGCTTCGAATTCTTGGCCAAGTAAAATCGGTACTGCATCTTGTAAGTGTGTTCTACCCATTTTAATAATGCCAGCAAATTCATCGGCTTTCTTTAAAAATTCTCCTTGCATATATTTCGTCGTTTCAATTAATTGGTTTAATAAGCTTAACACCGCGATATGAGTCGCTGTTGGAAAAGCATCGTTCGTCGATTGAGACATATTTACATGGGTATTCGGACTAATTTTAGAATAATCCCCTTTTTCTTCTCCCATTAATTCTAACGCACGATTGGCAATGACTTCGTTAGCGTTCATATTAATGGAAGTACCTGCCCCGCCTTGAATTGGGTCAACGATAAATTGGTCATTCAGTTTACCTGCAATCACTTCATCGGCAGCTTGAACCATGTAATTTCCAATTTCTTTATCTAATAAGCCCACTTCCATATTTGCAAGTGCCGCTGCTTTTTTTACAATTCCGAGAGATTTAATTAATTCTGGATGAATGCGATATCCTGTAATAGGAAAGTTTTCTGTTGCTCTTACAGTTTGAACTCCGTAATAAGCATCTTTTGGTATTTCTTTTTCTCCTAAAAAGTCTTTTTCGATACGAACATTGTTAGTCATTACAAAACATTCTCCTTTTCCTAGAAGCTATTAAGTAAACGTTTACATTGTTAAATTCATAAGGATTGCATCAACTCAATCATATAGTATTCTACCATAGAAAGAGTTGATTAAGTGTTTTTATTTTACAGTTTATAATAATATTTTTGTAAACATTGATATTTTCACAGAAATGTTATTTAATTAAGTGTAAACTTTATGTCAGATATTTCTTAACATTCGATAGATAGAGGGTAGTAATGTGAATGTTTCAGCGATGATTAAACTTTCTTTGGCTATGGCTATTTTTGGATCCATCGGTTTTTTTACGATACATACAGGGATTCCTGCCGTTGAACTCGTTTTTGTTCGTTGTATTTGTGCAACGTTATTTTTAGGGGGACTATGGTTTTTCACTGGAGGACATAAAACAGAAGCTTGGAACAAAAAAGAAATCATTCAAACATTGTTCTGTGGCATTTTTCTAGTGTTGAATTGGGTGTTTTTATTCAAAGCTTTTGAGGAGATGTCTATTTCTGTAGCCATTTCCATTTATAATTTGGCACCGATATTTGTTTTAATTTTAGGGACTGTCATTTTAAAGGAACGAATTACACTCGGAAATGTGTTTGCAATTGCAATTTGTTTTTTAGGTTCTATTTTTATCGTTGGGATTGATAGTTTAAAGTCGGTGGAAGAGTTTATGAATTCCGGCTTTGTATGGGCGTTGCTTTCTGCAATTTGTTATGCGTTGACGATGTTTTTAAGTAAAACATTGAAAGGGTTGTCCCCTTATGCCACAACCTTTGTACAAACGATTGTCGGTATTGTTATGCTACTACCTATGTCGGATTTCTCTGTGTTTCAAGGATTATCTCCATCCAATTGGTTTTACATATTAGGAACCGGTGTGATTCATACGGGATTTGTTTACTATTTATTTTTTGATAGCATTCGAAAATTGCCAACAATTATTGTTTCTGTATTAACTTTTGTAGATCCAGTTGTTGCGATATTGCTAGATACGGTAATTCTCGGATTTAGACCTACCTTTTTGCAAAGTTTAGGGATTATTTTCGTGTTTGGTGGGATTTTGTATACGGTGTTGCAACCGAAAAGGTTTGTAAGGCATTAAAGAAAGGAGAAAATAATTCTTTATAATAAATAAAAGGAGCGAGATCGTTATAGGATTTCGCTCCTTTGTAATTAATTCCGCTCCATCATCTGTTTCCAAACGGAGCCTTTTGCCTCTTCCCCTTGCTCAATGCGGGCAATGGCCATTTTCACTTGCAATTTCACTTCAAACTCAGGGTCCTCCTCCGCCTCCCGCAATGCTGAGCGGCTAGCTTCCGTTCCAGATTCATATAAGAACATTGCTGCTCGCCAACGCACCAATTTATTTTTATCTTTCAATGCTTCCATCATCACTGGTTCAAATTCAACAAATCCTAGGTCGCTCATACAATCCCCTGCTGTCCGGCGAACGGCTGCACTTTTATCTTTTATGGCGCGAGCAAGTAAAGGAACAACAGCTTTATCTTCAATCATCCCTAAATATACCGTTGCAAGGCGACGAATCGACATTTGCTCATCGTCCAACGCTTTTTCAAGTAACGGTAAATCATCCAACTCTGGATCTGGTATTTGATCCAACATTTGGAACCTTTCCTTCCAATCATCTACACTAAATTCTTCCACCGTGATTTTTTTTCGTTTCACTGTTTCGGTTTTCTTCGCATTGGCTGCTTCAAGAATGCGAGCAATTCGCTCTTCTGGATAAGTTGCTTCAATTTCCTTTAACACGCTTTCAGAA
>JAAYHP010000629.1 GCA_012735355.1 Lysinibacillus sp.
GAATATGTCTTCTAAATTCCTACTCTTTCTAGAGAAAAAACAATACGATAGGCTCTATTCCTCCGATTTAGTAAAGATACGACTTTTGCATTGTACAGAAATCGGTATTGAAATAAGGAGATTTCGTCATTTTATTGCCAACATTCTGAGATTTACTTTTTAACGAATCTTTCATAAATAAAAAAACGTTTAAGGCAATTTCCCTTAAACGGAGTAAAAAAGTGCATGAAAGAATCCGTAAATAACACAGGCAATAGTAGCAATAATAATGAATAGTCCTAAAAAATATAAAACGTATGAATAAATTTCTTGAAGGCCATAAATAAATGGATGATAAGTTACCAAAACTTTCCCCTCCATTGCCAAAGATTCCGTTCACTTTTGTTATATGCAAATAGGATGAAACTGTTACTGAACGGCGAGCAACATCCCTTCTTGGAAAAATATACGGATATGAAGGAACTTATTCTATATGGTATTGTATTAACTGCATGTTATTCGGAAGGAGAAAAAAATGTTAGACGTAACTGAAAGTATATTAAAAAAATATGTCGTTCATCATGTAAGTGACATTCTTCTTTTAAGTGATGAAGTATATCCCCAGCCAGAAACATTATTGGAGGCAGCTTTTGTTGAACTCGCCTTTCATAAAGTGAATTGGGAGGAAGAATATGAGTTTTTCCATGAAACGAATCTCGAATTAAATGAAGTGTATACATACATAAAGTCGATTTTCGATCAAGAAGAAAGCTTCCTTGAACAATCGAGACATATCACTACCCACCTCCATAGCGCTTCACAACACCCCAATATTAAACCGGGGGAATTGTTCATCGGCCTTTTTGAAAACTGTTTGTTCGGCGCGGAAGCTAGAAGAGTTCTTTCCATCGTAAAAATTGATGAACGAGAAATCTTTCTCGATGTGAAAAGCGAAGAAAGCCGAGTGTCTGTTAACGGTATCGATGGCATTAACGTGAAGAAAGCAAATAACGTAGCCATCATTATTGATATGGGAACAGAGGAGGCTCCTCTCGTTTTTATAAAGACAAAGAAAAAGGAAGATGTCGTTTACTGGCAAGAGCGTTTTTTAAAGATTCGTGCGACGGATGAAAACTATCAAAAAACAAATTTAGCGTTAACGGAAGTTCGTAAAATGATTTTAAAAGAAGAGAACTTTACAAATACGGAGAAAATTCATTATTTAAATAAAACGTTAGATTATTTCCGGAATGAAGAACAGTTTGATGCGAGCGATTATATTGATAAAGTATTCGATAAGGCCGAACCGGTGCAAAAAGAGGTGATTGCGGGTACGGTGAAGCCCTATGAAACAATCATTTCTGAAAGCGCCCTTTTGAAAGCGGAAAAATCCTATAAGAGAAAAATTAAATTAGATTCCAATATTGAGATTCAAGTGAATGTGCAAAATATCGATGAAATCAATGATTTAATTGAAGTGGGATACGATGAAGCGACAAACCGAAAGTATTATAAAATTTATTTTCATGAAGAGTCTTAAAAATTAATAAAAGTCGATTTGCAAACGAGTGCAAATCGACTTCTTTATTCTCAAGCACAAAGGCACTTTATTCAATCGAGTTTAGCTTTAATTCTTCTTCAATGTTTTCTAACAATTTCTTCGCACTATCTCCAGTGATTGGCTCACCGTTCACTAAGGCGTAATAATGATAATCGCAAATCTCACAATAGGAATTACAGCCGGATTCTTCCACGATAATGTCTTCCCTTCCTTCTAGCACATCGTACACATCCGGATGACAGTAAGCTTCATTCGATACGCAAAATTCCACTCGATTTTTTAACGGTTCACTTTTACGACTGAATAATTTTTTAAACATAGGCGCACTCCTTTAATATGTAAGAAACATTATACCGATATTATACTATGTTATCTGATTAATTCATCTTGTGGGAATCATATGTTCAGACGTAAGATGGAACATTTACATAGCAAAACATCTTTTTTATAATAGAAAAACATTAAATGAATGGGGAAACAAATTATGAATGATACAGAATACGATCGGTTGCTAAATATTCAAACTTGTGGAATCCATAATGGAATATATCAATCCATCCATTACAATCGCTACGAACCAACTCCTTACTCAGTGCTAGAAGAGTTGCTGAACAATTACGAGATTACAAAGAAGGACCATGTTGTCGATTTCGGATGCGGATTAGGAAGATTAAACTTTTTTCTTCACTACCGTGTTGGAGCTTCCGTCATGGGGATTGAAATGAATGAACAGTTTGTGAAGGAATCGTTGAAAAACCGAAGAAGCTAATTGAAGAAGCATAAAAAACCCGAAGAACAAATTCAATTTCAATGCTGTTTAGCGGAAGAC
>JAAYHP010000630.1 GCA_012735355.1 Lysinibacillus sp.
GATTTAGAAAATAAAAAAATGCGCAAAATCGTTCGTTCGATTTTGCGGATTTTATATAAAGAAACAATGTTCCATCATTTCATTCACAAGCGAATGTACGAAGGGAAATAAAATAAATCGCCATCGTATACGCTATCAAAAACTCCTTAATGCTTATTAATTTGCGAACGTAAATAAGCATTAATAAACATGTCTAAATCGCCATCCATCACCGCTTGCACATTTCCTGTTTCCGCGTTTGTACGGTGGTCTTTCACCATTGAATATGGGTGGAACACGTAGGAACGGATTTGAGAGCCCCAACCGATTTCTTTTTGCTCACCGCGAATTGCAGCAAGTTCCGCTTCTTGCTTCTCAATCTCCATTTGATACAATTTCGCCTTCAACATGCTCATTGCTTTTTCCCGGTTTTTAATTTGGGAACGTTCCGCCTGACAAGACACAACCACCCCAGTTGGAATATGGGTAATACGAACAGCGGAATCCGTCGTGTTCACGTGCTGCCCGCCAGCTCCTGTTGAGCGATACGTATCAATTTTTAAATCTTCAGGACGGATTTCAATTTCGATTTCATTGTTAAACTCAGGCATCACATCGCAAGAAACGAAGGACGTATGACGGCGGCCATTGGAATCAAATGGAGAAATACGCACTAAACGATGTACGCCTTTTTCCGCTTTCAAATAGCCGTAAGCGTTATGACCTTGAATTAACAACGTCACCGATTTAATACCCGCTTCATCCCCTGGTAAGTAGTCAAGGGTTTCCACTTTGTATCCATGCTTCTCTGCCCAGCGTGTATACATGCGCAGCAGCATCGACCCCCAGTCTTGAGATTCCGTACCACCAGCTCCTGGGTGAAGCTCTAAAATCGCATTATTTTTATCGTACGGTTCGCTTAATAAAAGCTGTAATTCGAAGCGATCTAAGCTCGTTTCAAATTCTTTCAACTCGCGAAACAGCTCTTCTTGAAGCTCCTCATCCGGCTCTTCCTTCAATAACTCTAACGTCATTTCTAAATTTTCTTGCGTGGACAGTAATTCATTAAACTCATTCACCACTGCCTTCAAGCCGTTCGCTTCATTAATAACAACTTGAGCTTTCTCTTGATCGTCCCAGAAACCAGGCGTCATCATAATTTCATCTAGCTCTTGAATGCGGGCTTCTTTGTTTTCTAAGTCAAAGAGACCCCCTAAAATCCGCCAATTTTTCGGCCGTAGTTTCTAACGTATGTCTTACATCTGATAATTCCATAAAGGTTCCTTCCTCCAATTATCTTTCAAATTTTGAACAAACAAAACCGTGCCATCAACTAACGATGACAACGGTTTTGACAAACAAACAACGCCACATAAATATTACGCTCTAAGGTTGATAAAATATCAAACTCTATATAAACACAACTTAGGACACCGCACCGTGGCAGTTTTTATACTTCTTACCACTTCCGCATGGACACGGATCATTACGACCGATATTTTCCTTTCTGCGGATTGGTTGGCGTTTTTGTTCACCTTCTTCTTTCGGATTCACCGCTTGCCCTTTCGCCACTTCTTCCCGCTCTAAGTTGCTGCGAATTTGCGCCTTCATCGCATACTTCGTCACATCTTCACGGATAGCAGCGACCATCTCTTCGAACATCGCGAATCCTTCCTGCTCATATTCGCGCAACGGATCTGTCTGACCATAGGCGCGAAGGTGAATCCCTTGACGGAGTTGATCCATCGCATCAATATGGTCAATCCATTTCGTATCAATGGAGCGAAGTAGAATAACTTTTTCAAACTCACGCATGCGCTCTGGCGTTAGCTCTACTTCTTTCTCATTATAACGGGCCATTGCGGCAGCGAAGATGAAATCAATCATTTCTTCAGCAGATTTGCCTTCTAAATCGTTAACTGTAATTTCGCCTTCATCGAGAAGGTTCGCTTTAATGTAATCTTCAATCGCTTTTAAGTTCCAATCATCTTTATTTCCAGACGTATAAGCGTGGACAATATTTTCAATAGATTCCTGAATCATGTTTTCCACAACTTCACGCACGTTTTCAGATTCAAGAACTTCATTTCGTTCTTTATAAATCACTTCCCGTTGTTGACGCAATACTTCATCGTATTGTAACAAGCGTTTACGAGCATCGAAGTTATTACCTTCCACCCGTTTTTGTGCCGATTCTACCGCTTTTGAAACCATTTTCGACTGAATTGGTTGGGAATCATCCATACCAAGTTTCGTCATCATGGCTTTCATGCTATCAGAACCGAAACGACGCATTAAGTCGTCTTCAAGTGATAAATAAACCTGAGTAAATCCAGGATCTCCTTGACGACCAGCACGACCACGCAACTGGTTATCGATACGGCGAGATTCGTGACGCTCTGTACCAATAACAGCAAGACCTCCAAGCTCCTTCACACCTTCACCGAGCTTGATGTCCGTACCACGACCTGCCATGTTCGTCGCAATCGTTACCGCACCTTTTTGACCAGCTTCAGCGATAATCTCCGCTTCCCGTTCATGGTTTTTCGCATTTAATACGTTATGTGGAATTTTATACTTTTTCAACAATTGAGAAATAATTTCTGACGTTTCAATCGCTACTGTACCAACGAGCACTGGTTGCCCTTTCGCGTGGCGTTCCGCAATATCTTTCGCCACCGCTTCGAACTTCCCTTTCATCGTCGTATAAATTAAATCCGGCATATCGATCCGCGCAACAGGCTTATTCGTCGGGATGACAACCACATTCATATTATAAATATTTCTAAATTCCTCTTCTTCCGTTTTCGCAGTCCCGGTCATACCGGACAATTTTTTATACATACGGAAGTAGTTTTGGAATGTGATCGTTGCCATTGTCATCGATTCATTTTGGATTTCTACACCTTCTTTTGCTTCAATTGCTTGGTGTAATCCATCGGAATAGCGACGACCTTTCATTAAACGTCCTGTGAAACTATCCACAATGATAATTTCCCCATCTTGCACAACGTAATCCACGTCTCTATGCATGGAAACGTGGGCTTTTAACGATTGCGTGATCGCATGAAGCAAGCGTACGTGAGAAATATCGAATAAATTATCGATACCAAAAGCTTTTTCCGCCTTTGTCATACCGCTTTCCGTAAGGGTTACCCCTTTCGTTTCTTCATCGTAATTGTAATCTTCATCAGCTTTTAACATGCGAACGAAGGCATTCGCTTGCACGTAAAGCTTCGCAGAGCGCCCTGCTTGCCCAGAGATGATTAACGGAGTTCTGGCTTCATCAATTAAAATGGAGTCTACTTCGTCAATCACCGCAAAGTTTAAAGGACGTTGCACCCGATCTTCTTTGTATAGCACCATGTTATCTCGCAAATAGTCGAAGCCGAGTTCATTATTTGTGCTATATGTAATATCAGCAGCATATGCTTCGCGCTTTTCTTCTTTGGATAAGCTATTTAAGTTCAGGCCAACTGTCAATCCTAAAAATTCATATAATTGACCCATTTCAGTGGCGTCACGAGTAGCTAAATATTCATTGACAGTAACGACATGAACTCCTTCTCCTGTTAAGGCATTCAAGTATACTGCCATCGTGGAAGTTAACGTTTTCCCTTCCCCGGTTTTCATTTCCGCAATGTTCCCATCATGCAGAGCAGCTGCCCCCATGATTTGCACGCGGTAAGGGTACATCCCTAACACTCTTCGGGAGGCTTCGCGACAAACAGCGAAAGCTTCAGGCAACATATTATCTAACGATTCACCATTATGGTAACGGTTTTTAAATTCTTCTGTTTTATTTTTCAGTTGTTCATCAGAAAGTTGTTCCATTTGAGAAGCTAATGCTTCAACTTGATCCGCAATTTTGTTTAATTTTTTTAAATCTTTTTTATTGGAATCAAATAATTTATTTAA
>JAAYHP010000067.1 GCA_012735355.1 Lysinibacillus sp.
GTTGTCAATGCTCCAGATGGAAACACGAACTCAGCTGCTGAACATACGATCGCAAAGATGACATCCCTTGCTCGCCACATCCCACACGCATACAACGCATTGAAAAACGGAATTTGGGATCGTAAATCTTACGTTGGAGTTGAATTGAAAAACAAAACTTTAGGTGTTGTTGGTTTTGGTCGTATCGGTACGGAAGTAGCTTACCGTGCAAAAGGTCAACGCATGAATGTGATGGCTTATGACCCATTCCTAACAGATGAACGTGCTAAAGAACTTGGAGTAACGAAAGCAACGGTGGATGAAATTTGCCAACAAGCAGACTTTATTACCGTTCATACACCTCTTTTACCGGAAACGAAAAATTTAATTAATAAAGAAAAATTCGATATGATGAAGCCAGGCGTTCGCATCATTAACTGTGCTCGCGGTGGAATTATTGACGAAGATGATTTATACGATGCAATTGTGGAAGGTAAAGTTGCAGGAGCCGCTCTTGATGTATTTGTAGAGGAACCAGCAACAGATCATAAATTACTCACTTTACCACAAGTCATTGCAACACCACATTTAGGTGCATCTACAGTTGAAGCACAAGAATCTGTTGCAATTGACGTTTCAAACGATATTATTAAATTCTTTAAAACAGGCACAGTAACAAATCCAGTAAATATGCCTTCAATTCCTAAAGAAAAACTAGCTGAAGTTGAACCGTTCTTTGAATTAGCTGAAAAACTAGGTTCATTCTTATCTCAAGTGACAACAGAACCGTTAAAAGAAATTAATCTTTTCTACGCTGGTGAAATTGCCAACTACGACGTTCGCCCATTAACATCAAATGCGTTGAAAGGTTATTTAAAGAAAACTCACGGTGAAAATGTAAACGACGTAAACGCACGTTATTTAACTGAGCGTGTTGGCGTAAAAATTAATGAAAATAAAACAACGACAGCAAAAGGATTCACAAACTTAATTACTGTGGAAGTAAAAACAGCAAATGAAACTCACTCACTTGCAGGAACACTGTTAAACGGTCTTGGTGCCCGCATCGTAAAAGTAGAAAACTTCGTTGTAGACGTAATTCCTGAAGGTCACCTACTCTACATTAAAAACATCGACAAACCTGGTGCAATCGGTCGCGTAGCAACGAAGCTAGCTGAAAAAGACATCAATATCGCAACGATGCAAGTTGGTCGTAGACAAGTCGGTGGTTCTGCTGTCATGATTCTTTCTGTCGATAACGAAGTAACACCTGAAGATATCGCCCACGTTCAAACTTTAGAAAATATCGATGAAGTAAAAGCTATTAAACTATAACAATTTTTTCATAATATGCGGACAAGGTATGCTATTGCAGCAAGCTTTGTCTGCATTTTTTTGTTTCGAAGACTTTCCTTGGAGGAAGTGAATTCCCTAAGTATAGATTTTTTCTCCCTTTAAAAATCGTTTTTCTGTTCATACTATGGATGAACGAAAGGACGTGGTTACCATGTTAAGTGAAAAACAGTTGATGAAACTAAAAAAATTATTAATTGAAGAAAAACACGCATTAGAAAAACGTCAAGCTTCCGATGATGAATTTATCGACCGAGGAAGCTTAAGGGACTCTGTTGATGAATTATCCACTGTCGATAACCATCCGGCAGATTTAGCAACAGAATTGTATGAACGAGAAAAAGACTTATCATTAAAAGTTCATCATGAAGACGAATTAGCAAAAGTGAATGCAGCTTTAGAAAAAATAGAAAAGGGTACATATGGAGTGTGTGAAGTTTGTAAAGAACCTATTCCATATGATCGACTCGTAGCTATTCCGTACACCTCCTTTTGCATTGAACATGCAGAAGCAAAAGATGTACCTTCTGATCGACCTGTTGAAGAGGAAACGATTTTCGCACCAACTGACAATTCCTTTGCAAGTAGGGATTTACAAGATGGTATACACGATTTTGAAGATTCCTTCCAAGTTGTAGCGAAATATGGAACGTCTGAAACCCCTTCTGATTTTGAAGGAGACTTTGAAGATTACAATGAATTGTATGATGACCCTGAAGAATACGCTAATAACGATGAACCTCAATCATTCCATGTTTCCAAAACCGATGAAATCCCTTACCCAATGACAAAAAAAGAAATTGAGGAAGCTAGCAAGTACGATTATTTGGAATAGCGGCTTCAATATAAAAAAATGAGGTTGGGACAAAAGTAAAAACTCATCATTTTCTCTTAAA
>JAAYHP010000631.1 GCA_012735355.1 Lysinibacillus sp.
AAGAGGGTACGACTCAAATTAAAACTACCCATGAAACTTTCTCAACAATACAAAACTCATTAGAAGAAATGGTAAATAATATTGTGAATGTTGTCGGAAATTTAACAAATATTGCTGCAGGTAGTCAAGAAATGAATAGTTCCATTCAAGAAATTGCAGCGATATCAGAAGAATCTGCAGCAGGTGTAGAAGAAACAACAGCTGCAACAGAACAAACGAATAGCGCAATGGAGGAAATCGCGGCAAGTTCGGAGCAATTGGCAGCTCTGGCTGAAGAATTACATGAAATGGTTCAACAATTTAAACTATAAAGTGTTGCAGCCCGGATGTTGTTATATCGGGCTGCTTTTATATTGAATTCTCTATACTTAAATAAATAACACATGGACTTTATTGTTCGGAAAATATTACTTTACGATATAAATATTGTCGAAAAACTCACTTCCTCATATGAATCATTCTTAACTTTCTCACTTTATAAAACTATTATTGATTAAATTACTTAACAGTAATAGAATTAACTCATATATGTAATTTATTTACAACTATTAATTTAAAACTTTATAAAAATACCTTTTTATATAAAAGATGAAAGGTTCTAATAGACTGAGTTGTTATAGGAGTAAAAAATATTTTTGCTAAAGGGGATAACCGGAAAAGGTGGTACCAAGGGGTAAGAAAGAGGGTAATTCAAAATTGTTAAATATAAGAAAAATAATAAACGATGGCTTATTATACCATGAATATCAACCTCTTTTTAATATAAACAATAACGCTATATTTGCATATGAAGCTTTAATGAGAACAACTCCTCAGATTGATCCTCTAATGCTAATTAAAAGAGCAAGAGAGGAGGGAGTGCTATATGAACTAGATACAACCTCAATAAATAACGCCGTCAAAGAGTATCCTAAAGATTATTTAGAAAAGAACTATTTTTTATTTATTAATATACTTCCATCGTCAATTATTCATAGTAATTTTGAAAAATTTATAAATAAACTATTAGACCAAAATCCCAATTTATTAGGGCGTGTAGTATTTGAAATAAGTGAAGATTTACTAGAACAACATATTTGGCGACAAAGTATCTTTTTGCATCGTTTAGCTTTTTTGAAATCTCTAAATTTTGGTATTGCCTTTGATGATGTATCAATGAGTAGAGCAACATTGGAAAAAGTGGAATTATTAGCTCCAGACTTTATTAAGTTAGATCACCATAATTCAAAAAATTTAACTTACTCACCAGTACAGCAACAGTTAATTTCCTTTTTTCTAGAATATACAAATGAAAAAATGAAGTTAGTTCTCGAGGGAATTGAAGCAAAGGAGGATTTATTGACTGCTAAAAAATTAGGAGTCAATTTAGTACAGGGTTACTACATATCAAAACCAAAACGGTTGAAGCAACAAAAAATAAATATGTAATAGTTCGTAGAATTTTTTAAAGTACTAGATTGAGAACTTTTTAATAGTAAAGGGGAGGATCCTTTTGATAAGGAAATTGAAATTTTCTACAATTAGGAAGAAATTAATAGCTATTTCATTAACAGTATTAATTATCCCGTTACTTATTTTAAGTAATGTTAGCTATTCCAAAAGCAAAGAAAGTTTAAGCGAGCTAGGGGAAACGAATTTACAAAATAGTGTTGAAATGACCATTGAAATGATTAATAGGTTTGCGCAACATGTAAATAATGGAGATATGACGTTAGAAACTGCACAGGAACATGTAAAAGAATCAATTTTAGGGGAATTAAGTGTTGATGGAACACGGCCAATTAATAAAAATATTGATTTAGGTGAAAATGGATATATTTTTATCTTAGACGAAAAAGGGACGTTTTTAGCTCATCCTAATTTAGAAGGGGAAAATATTTGGGACGATGAAGACACAAATGGAGTAAAATATGTACAAGAAATAATTAAAGTTGGCCAAGCAGGTGGTGGATTTGTCTATTATGATTTTCCACTCATCAATAATGAAAATAGAATTGAAGAAAAGGTTGCCTACTCAAAAACAGATCCTCATTGGGGTTGGACAATCGGTGCGAGCACTTATATGATGGATTTTAATAAACCTGCAAATCAGATATTAAATGTTAATTTAACTACATTATTAATTTCTTTCGTTGTCGGTTTTGTAGTCATCTGGATATTTGCTAATAAAGTAGCAAATCCAATTAAAATTGTTACTGAACGGATGAAGTCTCTCGCCAATGCAGATTTAAGTCAAGAGCCATTGAGCATCAAATCTAAAGATGAAACGGGTCAATTGGCCATGGCAATGAATGAGATGCAGGAGAAGCTAAAAACAATCATTCATGAAATTGCGAGGGATTCTGAAATTATTTCTAGTAGTAGTGAGGAATTATCTCAATCTGCTAACGAAGTGAAGTTAGGGGCTCAACAAGTTGTTACAACGATGGAAGAATTGGCACAAGGAGCTGAAAAACAAGCAGATAATGCGACTGAATTATCTTCCATTGCAATGAATTTTGCAGCTACTTCACAGGAGGCAAGTGAGTACGGAGAACATGTACAGCAATCGGCCAATGATATTTTAAGCTTAACAAATGAGGGAAGTCATTTAATGGAATCTTCCGCGAAACAAATGCAAACAATAGATTATATTGTCCGTGATTCAGTCGATAAAGTGAGCCATCTTCATACGCAAGTACAAGAAATTTCTAAATTAGTAACTGTGATAAAAGAAATTGCGGAACAAACAAATTTATTATCGTTGAATGCTGCCATTGAAGCGGCTAGAGCAGGGGAACATGGTAAAGGATTTGCTGTAGTGGCAGACGAAGTTCGAAAACTTGCAGAACAGGTGGCATTCTCTGTAACAGACATTACAAATATCGTAACGAATATTCAACAAGAATTTAACGTTGTGACTGACGCATTGCAAAAAGGGTATAAAGAAGTGGAAGAAGGATCGAGTCAAATTAAAACAACCCACGAAACATTTACAATGATTCAAAATTCATTAAAAAATATGGTAGATAGTATTGTAAATGTAGTAAATAATTTGTCCAATATTGCCTCAGGTAGCCAGGAAATGAACAGTTCTATTCAAGAGATAGCGGCAATTTCTGAAGAAGCAGCAGCTGGGGTTGAAGAAACAACTGCAGCAACAGAACAGGCGAATAGCGCTATGGAGGAAATTGCAGCCAGCTCTGAACAACTAGCAGCTCTAGCAGAAGAGTTAAATGAAATAGTAAGGAAATTCAAGTTATAAGACGCGGGGACTTTCTAATGGGAATACTGTTTTCCCAGGAAAGTCCCTTTATATATCCGTCCAATTAAAATACTAAAAATCCGATGCTAATAATAATACCGGTAAATAAAAGTACAAATACGCAGAATCCCATAATATCCTTTGCTTTTAATCCTGCAATATCTAAAGCTGGTAATGCCCAGAAGGGTTGAATCATATATGTCCAAGCATCTCCCCAAGCAATGGCCATGGCTGTTTTTGCATAATCAGCTCCTAATGTTTGGGCTGCTTCTAACATAATCGGAGCCTGTACTGCCCATTGTCCACCACCAGACGGAATAAAGAAGTTGACTAAACCTGCAGAGTAAAACGTGAATAAATAGAATGTTGTGTCATTGGAAATCGCAATAAACCATTCAGAAAATACTGCTGCAAGTCCTGAATATTGCATCATTCCCATGATTCCAGCGTAAAACGGAAATTGGAATACAATTCCGCCTGCTGTTTTTATTGCATTTTGAGTGGCGGCTAAGAAACGTTGGGGCGTTCCATGTAATATGATTCCGAGAATAATAAAGATCGTATTGACGATGTTTAAATCAAGGGCAAAACCTTTCGTTGCAAAATGATAAATGAGATAAGTTAATCCAATAAGGCCAATGAAAACGGTTAAAATATAGCTTCTTTCTGACCATGAGGCGAATGTTTTTTCAGGAGGAGGAAGTTTTTGTTCTTCATCCACTAAAAGGGTTGGATCTACTTCCACTGTTTCTTCTTCTCTAGGCATCATCCAACGATTGAAGAATGGTAACGTGATAAGAATAACGATGACGATAAATAAATTATATGGAGTAAAAAGTGTGTCAGAAGTAGGGATCACTCCCATAATATCTTGGAATGGATGTCCTTCTGTTGCTACAGATAGAGGGATGGAACCTGCTAAACCACCATGCCAAATCATAAATCCAGAATAAGCACTTGCGATTAATAAGCGATAGTCGACCTTTTTAACATGTCTAGCAATTTCCTTTGCAAAGATAGCACCAATGACTAATCCAAATCCCCAGTTAATCCAACAAGCAACTAAAGATACAAATGTTACGATGATGATAGCCATTCCTGGTGTTTTAATTCTCCGAGCAATGGAAGATAAAAACTTTTTAAATAATGGACTATGAGCTAATACGTGACCTGCAGTAAGTACAATAACCATCTGCATTGTAAACGCCAACAATCCCCAGAAGCCATTTCCCCAATAAATAACCATATCTAATGGGGTAGATTCTGTAAATCCGACTCCGAGTAATACAACGAGCACGGTTAATATAGCGACGAAAATATATGGATCGGGCAAATATTTTTCCATAATAGTGTTAGATAATCTCGTTAAAAATTTCATATTATTCACCTCCCATACCTTTTGTTATTCAAAAGATACGAAAGGTATTGAATAAATATGAATAGGTAAGAAAAGATTTTTATAAATAATAATGGAGAAAAAAGAATTTTATTGATATAAAAAAGCTTATCAGAAAGGGAAATCATGATTAGCTTAAATTTAAAGAATCGTGTATTTTAATACAATTTTTGCATCATTAAGGAGAATGTTATAAAAGTAGATTTGTTTAATGAGGATATTTTTAATTGTAAAATTGAACTAGGGTGGGGATTTTCAAAAATTGATGAAATAAAGGGGTGGTGAGCATATTACACCCCTTAAAAGCAATGTATGTGTAGATAAGCATATAAAAGAGAAACAATTTCTTCAGAACCTTTTATTTCTTGTTTCTTTTTTTACGCTCTCTAATCCCTTTAAAAAAATTTGTTAGCATTAGCCCACATTCATCAGCTAAAACGCCTTCTGTCACATCACATTCATGGTTTAGGCGAGAATCATTCAGCAATTGATATAATGAATGGACACAGCCAGCCTTCGGATCCCGTGCTCCATAAACGACCCGAGGAATCCTTGATTGCAGTATAGCTCCTGCACACATAGGGCAAGGTTCTAACGTTACATATAATGTTGTTTCTTCTAATCGCCAACTGCCTAAAACTTCACAAGCTTGTTGAATCGCCATCAACTCTGCATGGGTCGTTGCATTTTGTGTTGTTTCTCGCAAGTTATGGGCGCGGGCGATCACTTTATCTTCATATACGATTATTGCACCGATTGGAACTTCACCAAGAGCTTCTGCTTTTATTGCTTCTTTTATTGCTTCTTTCATATACAAGTGATCTTTTTCAAACAATTCCACATGCCACTCTCCTTAACATTGAGTGTATCATGAAATAATGTTCGAATCATCTTTCATCATTTCTTTACAAAACTTTTGAAGCTAGTTAATAGTTTTTTCAAAACGGTCACAACCCCCTTTTAATTATCCGATATAATAAAAGAAAAAAAGAGAAGGTGACATTTTTGCGTGTAGCAGTTTATTGTGGGTCATCAGTAGGAAAGTCGGAAATTTATGCTGAAAAGGCAATTGAATTAGGGAACGCTATTGCACAAAAAGGATATGGCCTTGTTTTTGGTGGTTCTTCCTATGGATTAATGGGGAAAGTGGCAGATGCGGTGCTTTCACAGGGCGGAGAAGTGATTGGAGTTATGCCAAAGCATTTAATGAGCAAAGAAAAAGTTCATAGCAAATTAACTAAACTGTATATCGTGGATTCCATGCATGAAAGAAAGAAGAAAATGGTAGACCTTTCTGATGGCTTTATTGCTTTTCCCGGTGGCTGTGGAACTTTGGATGAATATTTTGAAGCTTTCACTTGGGCTCAAATCGGTTTACATGCAAAACCTGTCATTTTATATAATGTGAATGGATTTTATGACGCATTGATTTTACATTTTAATAAAATGATAGAAGAAGGATTTCTGCGAGAGGGTCAACAAAGTTTGCTAAGAGTAGCTACAACGCTAGATGAATTGTTCTCTTTATTGGAGGCGCAACAAGGGCCGATAATAAGGAAAAGTATATAAGGCTAGGATAAAAAGTAAAAACTCATCATTTTCTCTTTAATGAAGATGATGAGTTTTTGCATGGAGTTCAAATAAAAGATAAATTTTTTGGAAATTTCAACCGATTGTATGAGATAATTTTAAATGAGTGAGAGGAGTGAAACGTAATGAGCTGGCTATTGCAATGGGTACTACCGAGCGATGTTAACAAAATAGATGATATGTATCGAATAGATATTGTTCAATCCATAAAAAAATTGGAAGATGTAACGTTAAAATATCAAGAAAAGGTTAAAAAAATCTTTGTATGGGTTCGCCTTCATCACCCTTTTTCTATTCGACAACAATTAGAGTTTGAAGAACGTTGGGAAAGTTATATAAGAGAGAAGACTCAGAAGGAAGTTGAACTGATTTCAATTGTTAGAAAAAAAGAAAATGTCTTTGACGATGAACTAATTGAAGTAGACCGGGCGATGCACCGGATTTGCATTCAAGAACCTTTCGGTGAGATCGTTTTATTTTCCCAACTGGAGCAGCCCGAGTTACAACAAGCTGTACTCATTGAAGGCGTTAAAACTTTCTCAAATCAATTTTGTTTAATTATGCAAGATGAAACAACAGGTGAACTTGTTTATCAACAGTTTTATGATTCTCCATATAAAAAATCTTGGTTGCAATTATTCCAACATTTAATTCACGACTACAATTATGCTGGAGCATTGAAATTAATTGAAGGGCTTGAACGAAATCAAAAAACAGAATTTATTAAGCTTCTTTTAGAAGTCCAACATTTAAGGGAGAATTTTAATTTTGAAGAAGCTTATGAAAAGTTCCAAGAGGCAAGAAGGGTGCACAGATCTTCCAATTTAAAGTTGTTACAAACGGAAATTATTTTGCAGCATTTGAACGGTGAGCGAGGAGAACAGAAAAAGGATCTTGAGCAAATTCAAGAATTGTATCGCCATATTAAAGCGCTTCTTTTAAAGGAAGATTATCCTTCTTTTTTAACCCGCTTTTATAGGGCTAGGGAAGCAGTATTTAATTATATTGTGAAATATGGTGCCGATGAAGAAATTAACATTAGTAAAAGCGCTACTATTTATCAATTTATTGATGAAGTAGAAGACTTATATGAAAAAGGAAAAATCAATCGATATTTTGGCGTTTATTTTTATATTAAAAGTTCCAATGTGGCGAATGCTTTACAAGTACGCAATAAAAGTTTTATCGGGCATAATCGAAAACCTATTTCAAAAAATGCCATTTTCCAAGAATATTACGGCACAAAAAATATAAAAATCCCTCAAGCTACAGAACGATTTTTTGGAGATACCCGCATAATGTTGAGGGACCTTGGTGGTTCTCTTGATGATAATTTAGAAATAATGAATACATATTTAATTGAATTAATCGTTAGTGCAGCGCGGGAAGGAGCTGTAAAGGTTGATTAAAACGATATGGTTTTTACCCTCAAAGGTAGAGGAAATCAATAGGGATATGATTTGGAAAAAGGCGATTGTTGAAGAAGGAACGGTCATTATACATTCTTCAGCAGAAACGGAAGACATATCGGATGTGGAAAATGTTCGACTAAGAGGAATCTCCCTTCAAGAAAAACTGGATGATTTGGAAGAGTTTTTAGAAAATCTAGCATTAAAAGCAAAGAGAATTCGAATCATAGTTGAAAAAGAAGGAAATGTGTTAACAGAAGCTGCGATTCATTTCTGCATTACCCATTTTCCATTAAAAACGGAAATAAGAAGACAAAATGAATTGTGGAGAAACTCTGATATCCATTGGAAGTCAGAGGAAGTATATCAACTTGTACACCATTTAATCTATTTAAATAAATATAAAATTGCTGAGTTAATTTTAAAGAGCTACACCGACGATAAAGACCTATTTCATTTAATCAACTTTGGAGATCAATTGCTCAATGGTAATGCAAAATTTCCAAAAGGACAAAATGAAATGTTTTATTTTAACTTGTTAAGAAGTGTTTTAAAAAATTTTGATCATGACCATGAAGAATTGCAATACGTAAACGTGATGAAAGGTTTAGTAGATAGTAAGCAACGGGCATTTATTTACTTTTTGCAAAATTATTGTAAGCAGTTGTATAAGACGGAGGAATTCGTTGATTTTATCGTGCTTTATTATCGTTTAGCAGAGGAATTATTATTGTACGCTATGGGATGGGATGTAGATAATAGCAATCATTATCGGGTTCGTCCTAATGCGAAAAAAAGTGTCCCTTTTGAAAGACCCGTATCTCGACATTTTAATAGTTATTTAAAAATCGTATTACGGAAGGCAGAAGAACAACCGAAAAATAAATATTATCAACATTTATTGGAGGATTTTACGCAAGAGTGGCTCATTC
>JAAYHP010000632.1 GCA_012735355.1 Lysinibacillus sp.
CAGGTTGCCCACGTGTTACTCACCCGTCCGCCGCTAACCTCAAGAAAGCAAGCTTTCTATCGGTTCGCTCGACTTGCTTGTATTAGGCACGCCGCCAGCGTTCGTCCTGAGCCAGGATCAAACTCTCCATAAAAGAAAATTTGATTTGCTCAAAATTTCACTGACATGTAAATGTCCGAATCTAGTTCATTAACGAGAGTTAATGACTAGAAAATTTATTCATTAACGTTTTGTTGTTCAGTTTTCAAAGTTCATTTTTATCCGCTTTTTTTGCAGTGACTTTTATATTATATCTCAACACCTTTTTGATGTCAATACTTTTTTAAAAGTTTTTTGAAGTTGATTTCTTTTTGAAATCATTCTGTTCTGTCGTTTCAGCGACGATTATTATAATACAACACTCACCTTAAAAGTGTCAACACTTTTGTGCAAACTTTTTTTGAAATAATATATTGCTATGATCCAGAACTAGAAAAAGCAAAAGAAAAAAGATTGAATTGGAGAACTCATCGGTTATCTCAATTCGATCTTTCACAGCGGCTTTTCGATAATCAATACTTTTAACTCTTTCAATAGATATTAGCTATTGTAGCATTTATGAAATCCATAATAATTCTCAATTGTTTGTAGTCATGAACATTTCTTCATACATAATAGAAGTAACTCTTTAATTGAACTAGGATTTCTCTTACGTCTCCAACAGTTAGTAATAATATATTATTACTAAGCTTCATTATTTATTCGATAATATCGATGATAAATTGTTTCATTTTTAGATTCAACACTTTCTGCGATAATATATCCCTTTTCAACTAAATACTCAATGAATAACTCCAAATCAACAGAATAAAACTTAAGCTCTGGATGATTGTGCAGCTCCTGTATTGACCAAACATCTTTTGTCTTTAACGTTTCTATAATATGTTGTGAACAGGACAAAGTTCTTGAGTTGATAGAAAAATCAATTGCTAAAAATAATAGTTCTAATCTTTT
Organism: Lysinibacillus sp.; assembly: GCA_012735355.1. Taxonomy (GTDB): domain Bacteria; phylum Bacillota; class Bacilli; order Bacillales_A; family Planococcaceae; genus Ureibacillus. Next base: position 994 of record JAAYHP010000632.1, read on the forward strand.
TTCCACACATTCTGTACTCGTAACTAATTCCTCATATAATTTGTAAATGGATGGTTCGATTTTTTTTACTTGCGACCAAACAGTAACTTCTGGATACAAACCACTATCAATAACTGCTAGCCTCGCTAAATATTGTAGCGACTTTACAACATGATTATATGCATCTAAATAATCCCCGCGATTAAAAAACTCTTTTCCTTCTGTAAAACTTCTAACTAACTTAGCGAATTGCACTCCTGATTTAATTTTTCGACCGTAAAAAGAGAAATCTTCCAATTCAAATATTAAATTGCTCACATATTCATTGCGCTCAAACATGACTTTGCCGTGGAAGATCCAATCAACAATTCGGCGATTTCTACCTATATAAATCCATTTATTCAATAAGTGCTCCGTTATAATATGCATTGCTACTTTTTTTTCTTCATAACAATAATGCTTTGTAAAAATTGGTTGTTCTCCTTCTTTTACGATAATCAGTAAAATTTCATCAAATGTATCCGTTAAATTTATTTGATCTTCTCTTTTACTTATTAATATGACTCCTAAAGTTTCCGGTTGGCTTGCGCGTTCTTGATAAATTGGACGCAAAATATAATCCATCTATAGGCCTCCTCATTTACGATTCAGATATTTTCTTTCGACAAGAACAAAAATAATCCTTCTTTTTTACTTTCTATTTCTTCCTCCTTCGCGTCTATGTTATATTAGAAACTAGATTAGGAGGGCTCTCATCGATGGGGAATAAAAATTACAAAAGCAAAATCAATCGAATTCGTTCCTTCGCTTTAGCACTTATATTTATTGGATTTGTTGTCATGTATGGTGCCATCTTTTTTAGAGAGAACGTCATTCTAGTTCTTTTATTTATGGGATTAGGATTATTATGTATTATTTTAAGCACTGTTGTTTACCTTTGGATTGGAATGCTATCGACAAGGGCTGTAAAAGTCGTCTGTCCAAACTGTGGTAAGCTTACGAAAATGTTAGGCCGAGTTGATATGTGTATGTACTGTAATGAGCCATTGACTTTAGATCCAACGTTAGAAGGAAAAGAATTTGACGAAGCTTATAATAAAAAATCAAAGGCATAAAAATAAAGTGAGTAGGAAATCAAAAAGATCTCCTGCTCACTTTTTAATTATGAATTTTTATATTTGCGATTTGGAAGTTTCCGTATTCATCTACAATGACAGTGTACGTCTTATATCGATCATAATATTGGTAATCTCCTGAAGCACTATAAAAATCAAAAGTTTCATTCGTCTCCACTAAATAAACTCCATTCTGATACGTAACATCTAAAATGGCATTTTCAGGAATACAAATTTATGACCTTCATATGCAATAGCTGCAATATATTCTTCTAAATCAGAATAGGCAAAAATCGTATCACACACCATGACCTTAGGCTATGGTACTTAAAATGAACAACAGGGCTTTTAGAAAAAATAAAAAACCTAGCAACAAAAAGTTACTAGGATTCTTTTATAAAACTTTTTTATTCTCTTGTTTGATACAGTCTGGGCAAGTTCCATAGACTTCAAGGCGATGAGAATTTACTTTAAAGCCCGTTACATGAGAGGCAAACTGCTCTACTTCTTTTAAGGCTGGATAGTGGAAATCGGTAATTTTACCACACTCTTCACAAATCATATGATAGTGGTCATTTGTTACAAAGTCGAAGCGACTTGCAGCATCACCATATGTCAATTCCTTTACTAAACCAGCTTCACGAAATACTCTTAAATTGTTATAAACAGTTGCTACGCTCATGTTAGGAAATCTTCCTTCTAGAGCTTTGTATATGTCATCTGCTGTTGGATGGGACATTGAATTAATTAAATATTCCAATATCGCATGACGTTGTGGAGTTATTCTTACGCCCGTTGCCTTTAACGTGTCCAGAGCATTTTTTAAATGCAATTCAGACATCGTCATGCACCTCTTTCCACTTATTATTAATTTATAATCGTTATAAATAGTGTAACTAAAAACATAAATTTCGTCAACTTTTCGAAACTTTCAATGATTTATTACCTTTATTTTCTCTAAAAGTTCATTGATTTGCAATATATTTGTTTGGAAAAGTTTTTCAATTGATAATAATTAACTTTATTATATAATATTTATTCTAACTTAAGTTTAATATCCTCTTAAAATTTCCATTTTATTCTCAATATCCCGATCACCATTCATCCATTTTCTTAAACTCGGTTTAAAAATATCGAAGCTTCGTTCTAAATATCTGGATGAACGGCTTGAAATATGTGGAGAAATCGTCACATTGCTCAATTCCCAAAGCCCGCTATCTTCTGTTAAAGGTTCCTCTTCATAAACATCTAATACCGCATGGAAAATTTGCTTTTCTTCTAAAGCCCTAATTAAATCTTCAGTCTTTACTAAATCGCCGCGGCCGAAATTCATAAATATTGCATCTTCACGCATTAGTTTAAAATCTTCATACGTGAGTAAATATTTCGTTTCTTCCGTGCTCGGTAAAATGGAAATAACGATATGTGCTTTCGGCAATAATTGTTTTAAATCCGAAAGTTGGTGAGTTTCATTCATAAAAGGTGCACTTTTGCCACTGCGATTCACACCAATCGTATATACATCAAAGGCTTGCAACATTCGTCCCACTTCAGAACCAATAGCTCCAGGTCCTAAAATTAACGCTACAGAACCATTTAATTCATATAGTTTCGTTTGCTGATTCCACTGTTTCTTGCGTTGTTGTTCATAAATAAAGGGTAACACTCGTTTAATGGCAAGCAAGTGAGCTAAAATAGATTCTGCCATCGGTCTTTTATGTATTCCACGAACATTGGAAACAACTATTCCTCGCTTCGCTATCGCTTTCGCAGGCATTTTTTCAATTCCGGCAGATGCAACAAAAATCCACTCTAACTTTTCAGCGATTTCAATTGCTCGATCATCTAAATCTTCCCCATAAGTTACAAGCACTTCTGCTTTTGCTAATTGTTCATCGTCAATTCGTTTATGGAAAACAAAATCAACGTCCGGAAAATCTTTCAATAGAGACTCTTTTAAGTCGGGTCTTGGATCAAATGTAAAATAAACTCTCATATTTTATTCCCCTTTGCGTAAAAATGTTAGCACGTCTTCAATATGGTTTTTAACGCGCACTTTTCTCCATTCCTTAATAATAATTCCTTCTTCATCAATTAAAAAGGTGGAACGTTCGATCCCCATATATTCCTTACCAAAGTTTTTCTTTAACACCCAAACCCCATATTTTTCGCATACTTCATGTTCTTCATCGACTAATAAAGAAAAGGGTAAGTCGTATTTTTCAATAAATTTTTGATGCCTTTCTTGTGAATCAGTACTCACACCTAAAATGACCGCATTTAAATCAGCAAAAGATTCGTAATGGTCACGAAACTCACAAGCTTGCGTCGTACATCCTGGTGTCATATCTTTCGGATAAAAATATAGTATTACTTTTTTACCTCTAAAGTCACTTAAGCTCACTTTTTCTCCTTTTTCATTGAAAAGAGTGAATTCTGGTGCTTTTTGATTTACTAATGTTTCAGACATGTTAATTCCTCCCTTCACATAATCGTACCGAACTACGGAAAATGTTTCAAATTCTTTGGCGTAATATAGTAATTCAAGCTAAAATAAAATTGAAATAGAAAAATTGGAGGCATTACAATGATTCACACAAAATCAGAAGAAGTCTATCAAGAAGCATTACAACATATCGTAGGAGGGGTTAATAGTCCTTCTCGTTCATATAAAGCCGTTGGAGGCGGCTCACCCGTTGTTATGGCAAAAGGAAAAGGGCCATACTTTTGGGATGTGGACGGCAACCGCTACATCGACTATTTAGCAGGATATGGACCAATCATTACTGGATTTGGACACCCTCACATTGCAGAAGCGATTAAACTAGCAGCTGATACAGGGGTATTATTCGGAACTCCGACGGTACACGAAGTAAAGTTTGCGAATATGTTGAAAGAAGCCATTCCTTCATTGGATAAAGTCCGCTTCACAAACTCCGGAACAGAAGCGGTCATGACGACTGTTCGCGTAGCTCGCGCCTATACAGGACGAACAAAAATTATTAAATTCGAAGGATGCTATCACGGTCACTTCGACCAAGTGTTAGTTGCAGCTGGTTCTGGTCCTGCAACGCTCGGTTCTCCGGATTCCGCCGGTGTTCCGAAAAATGTAGCTACAGAAGTCATTACTGTTCCTTATAACGACACAGAACAATTCCAACTGGCTATGGATAAATGGGGGAATGATATTGCCGCTATTTTAATCGAGCCGATTGTTGGAAACTTCGGTATGGTCATGCCAAACCCTGGATTTTTAGAATATGTTCATGAAGTTGCAAAACAATTTGGTGCCCTCACAATATATGATGAAGTTATCACCGCTTTCCGTTTCCATTATGGTGCAGCTCAAACGATGCTCGGGTTAACTCCTGATTTAACTGCCATGGGAAAAATTATCGGTGGAGGCTTGCCGATCGGTGCATATGGTGGTCGGAAAGAAATTATGGATACCGTTGCTCCATTAGGTCCTGCTTATCAGGCTGGAACAATGGCTGGGAACCCGGCGTCAATGTTAGCTGGTATTGCTTGTCTTGAAGTGCTACAAACACCTGGAGTTTATGAAGAAATGGATCGCCTTGGTGGAATCCTTGAAAAAGGTATATTAGATGCTGCAAATAAACACGGTATTACAGTTTCTGTTAACCGTATTAAAGGTGCTCTCTCCGTATACTTTACCGATGAAAAAGTGGAAAATTATAAGCAGGCCGAAAACTCTGACGGAGAAATGTTTGGACGATTCTTTAAACTAATGCTTTCAAAAGGTATTAACTTAGCTCCTTCTAAATACGAGGCATGGTTC
>JAAYHP010000007.1 GCA_012735355.1 Lysinibacillus sp.
GACTGACCCATCGAGCCTATATGATCGATATGGTTGGCCCGTCTTATCGAATATTAGACACAAAAGAATGGTTAGAAAAAAATCAAGTTTAGTGGCTCAGTTTTTAATTAATAAATGGCTCAATTTTCACTTGCGAAATACATTTTCCTTTACTTTTCTTTTATTAACTCGTTTCTATTGCCAATTGGGCAAAAAGAAGCTTCCCAATAAAATAAAACTTACTGCATTTGGTGTTGATAATCAATTACGGATAATGTAGGAATCTTCAATTATATATGAAGAATATCGAATAATTAGCAGAAAAGTAACATCACGAAAAAATGGCAAGCTATGATAAAAGGAGAACAACAAAACAAAAAATTGACAAAAATTATTAATAAACCCTACCGACAAGGATTTCATGGACTACTTTGTATTTCGCAAGTGAAAATTGAGCCAATTATTAATTAAAAACTGAGCCACTAAACTTGATTTTTTTCTAACCATTCTTTTGTGTCTAATATTCGATAAGACGGGCCAACCATATCGATCATATAGGCTCGATGGGTCAGTCTGTCCGTTAACGCTGCTGTTAAAACTGGATCATGGAATACTTCTTCCCAACGTTCAAATGATAAATTGCTTGTAACGATAGTGGATGCTCGTCCTGCTCTTAAAGAGAGGTGAGTAAAGAGTAATTCAGCTCCTTCTTTATCAAATGAAATGTACCCAAGTTCATCAATAATTACTAAATCATATTTCTCAAATTTCAATTCAAATGAACGTAATGTTCTTTCGGAACGGCTCTCTTTTAATTGATTCACAAGAGAGGCAACTGTTGTAAAATACACTTTATAGCCAGCTAAACAAGCTTCAATACCTAGACCAATCGCAATATGGGTTTTCCCTGTTCCTGGTGAACCAATTAATAAAACATTTTGTTTTTCTTTAATGAAATCCAATGTCTTTAATTGAGGGAGTCGAGAGGCCGCATTTTGCGGTAATCTCTCAATCTCTAATTCTGTTAGTAGTTTCTTTTCTGGAAAATTTGCTAACCGAATCCGATTGGATTTGGCACGTACTTCTCGATCTTGCATTTCTTGCATTAATGCGTGATATAAAAAGTCCTCAGCGGTCTTATGATTTTTCCACATAGCTTCTTCTTGGATAAATGCTCGAATACTTGGTAAACGAAGTTCTTTACACATATGAATCATTTCTTGTCGCTTGTCCATCAATGAAGCACCCCCGTCTTATTTGATCCGAATAATGTACTGATAACCGAAAGGTTCTCTAGTGATTGACTGGTGACTTCATCTTTAGATTCTTTTGTTGTAATTGGAACGCCATCTTCCTGACTGGCTATAAAGATAATTTTATCTGTGGTTATTTGAACCAACTGGTTCTTCTCTAATTGTTCTATGGCTTTTAAAACTCTTTCTAGATTTCCGTGTTCCTTCATGTAGATTAATAATTCTAGAAAATCACGTTCATTTCCAATATAATAATTGTGATAGATGTTTTTTATTTTTGTTGGTGCTTGACTCAAACACTCGCTTTGAGCCAATGCACCTATTTTCTTTTCAAATGTACGTAAATAATGGTAAATATTCATAATCCATTGGTGGCTCTGCCAACAGCGCTTGTGCGTTGCGATACATTCTTCATCACTAAAAATGAGTATTTTTTCTGCACTTGCTTTTACTTTCACCCATTCTCCAACATGCCCTTCTGGAACAGAGTAATGATTTTGTCTATAAGTAATCGTGCTATATTTATCCACTCTAAATTCATGTAATTCGGATGCATCAAATGGAATCAGTTCTGTATTGATTTCTCGTATACCACGCTCTTCTAACATTAAATCTTGATGCGTTTGTTTTTTCTTATAATGCGGATAATTGTTTAACTCCATTAAAATCTCAGATAGATAAGTTTGAGCATCTTTTAAGCTTGTAAATGTGTCACGATGGGCAAATGCTTTTCTTCGAACATATTCTACACTGCGCTCTACATGTCCCTTTTGATTTCCTTTTCGTGGTTGACACAATCGAATTTTAAATTGATAATGCATCGATAAACTTTTCATACCGTCAGTAATTTCTCGTTCATTTCTAATAAATCTTTTTACAACTGTTCGCATATTATCGTAGGTAAAAACTTCTGGTACAAAACCTAAAGCATGAATGCACTTCACATGTGCATCTTGTACACAAATCATTGTTTCGGATTCATACAAATAGGCTAAACGATAATTACTGTAAGGAAGTGTGAAGACAGCCATTGAAAGTGTACGCAATGTTTCATTGATAAATAGCTTCACTTCTCCCCAATCAAATTCAATCTCATGTCCTGCGATTGCCTTTTGTCGAATAAATACTTCTTTTTTTCTTTTTTCTTCACGATTAACAAAGTTCCTAACTGTCGAATAACTAATTTGAAATCCTTCTTTCAGTAACTTCTCATGGATATCAACCATCTTTAATTGTTGTTTGTGCATTTGATGTTGGCGTTTGCGTTCGTTTTCTTTTAACATTTTTCGAATTTTCTTTTGAACCGTAGGTGTTAATGCACGTTTATTCCCCTGACGTTTTTTATAAGTCGGTGGTGTTATATAGTTATCTGTTATAGGTAATTCCCGGATATCTAGTTTTCTTTTCTCAAGATCTTCATCAATATATTTTTTTACTGTATTTCGGGAAATTCCAAGCTCCCTCGCAATTTGTCTTTGACTTTTATTTTCTTGATAAAATCCAATCAAGACTTTCTGTTTTTTCTCCAATGAAATCACCTCAATATACACTCCTAACTTTATAAAGTTAGGAATATTTTTATATAAGGTGGCTCATTTTTCAATTGCGATGGTGGCTCACTTTTAGTGTAACAAATACACTCGTTTTATCTGAACTTAGTTGGATTTAAAGGACAGTGTTGAATACGGTGAACAATGGTTAGATGATGTTTTATCTGAACTTAGTTGGATTTAAAGGAACCATCGATTAATATACTTACTGCTGTTTCTATAGGTTTTATCTGAACTTAGTTGGATTTAAAGCTACACAGTTAAATAACGCAATATAATAGGCTTCACGCGTTTTATCTGAACTTAGCTGGATTTAAAGAATTTGGTTTAACTCCCCATTCCAATACACACGCTTACCAATATTTATTGCCCCAATTATCCCTAAATTTTTTAGTTTTATGCTGTATTTTGCATTATCAAAAAAGGATATAAGTTAGTTTAAAACATTGATAATGCTGAACCCTACATTACTTTATATTTTAATACAGGCTAGTGGTGTATAATGTAATATTATTGATAACCAATTTAAGGAACAATCATCTAGACTAAGCGAGGTAGCTAAAATGCATTACCTGTCCATGATCTTTTTCCAAATTGTTGCTCCGATTCTCGTATTACTAGTGATTGGTGCAATATTGCAAACGAAATTTAAATTTAATTTAAAAGCCTTATCCCAGTTGATTACATATTGCTTTATGCCGGCAGCGGTATTTGTGAACATATACGAAACAACCATTAACATGTCCGTTCTTGCCCAAGTAGGGGTGTTTATTGTTCTGTTCATTGGAAGTCAAATGGTGTTAAGCCATTATATTGCGAAACTTTTAGGACTGAATCGTCTTGAATCTGCCGTATTTAAAAATAGCGTTGTCCTCATTAACTCTGGAAATTACGGCATTCCGGTTGCACAAATGGTCTTTGCGACTCAACCGATTGGTGTAGCTATCCAAGTAATACTCGTTATTTTCCAAAATATGACGACTTATACTTACGGCTTGTACAATTTAATATCTGCAACTAAATCCGGATTGGAAATTGTGAAAGACTTTTTAAAAATGCCCATTCTTCATGCGTTAATTATCGGTGTCATTTTGAATGTTACCAACTTTGAAATACCACAAACTTTCCGTATTCCTTTAGATCACGTAGCAGAAGGATTTATTGCCGTTGCTTTAATTACGCTAGGAGCGCAACTCTCACAAATCGAATTGCGTACGATGGTCAATAAAACGATTGTTACTAGCTGCGTTACGCGGCTTGTCATTGGTCCAGCCGTTGCATTACTCATTATTTATCTTCTAAAAATTGATGGGGTTGTAGCACAGTCGCTCTTTATTGCAAGTTCTTTTCCAACTTCCCGCAACAGTTCAAGCCTTGCGTTGGAATATGATGTGGAATCAAATACAGCAGCCCAAACGGTATTGTTTTCGACCATTGTCAGCTGTGTTACTGTAACGATTGTTATTTATATATCAAATATACTATTTGTTTAATGAATTAAAAGTTCATAAAAGAGCCTTCGCATATAGAGTAAAAACTTTGTAAACTAGAAGTATAGAACAGAGAAGGATGTGATGTTGTGCAAGAAAAACAACCTCAAAGTCGATCTCTAACATACTACTTTTTTATATTAATGGTGATTGTGTTATTAAATGCATTAATTTTACCTGAGTTAAAGGAACAGAAAGTAGAAGAAGTGGATTACGGAACTTTCTTAACAATGATAGAAGATAAGAAAGTGAAGGAAGTTGAAATTCAAGAGAATGCTATTCTTTTTACGGAAAAAGAGAATGAAGATGTAATTTATAAAACGGGTATTGTAGATGATGTAAAATTAGTCGATCGGCTTTACGAAGCGGACGTTATTTTTACGAGAGTCATCCCGAATGAATTCTCACCTTTAATTCGGTTTATTTTAATGTGGATTGTACCACTTGTTATTATTTTATTGATTGGTAGCTTCCTTACTCGTAACTTACGACGTTCGAATACGGATGTTTTAACTTTTGGAAAGGCGAATGCAAAAATTTACGTGGAAGCTGAGACAGGAAAAAGTTTTGAAGACGTTGCAGGGCAAGATGAAGCAAAAGCAGCTTTACAAGAAATTGTTAACTTTTTACATAATCCGGAAAAATTCCGAAAAATCGGTGCAAGACTTCCTAAGGGAGTGCTTTTAGTAGGCCCACCTGGTACAGGGAAAACGTTAATTGCGAAAGCGGTAGCTGGGGAAGCGAAAGTACCATTCTTTACTATTTCTGGTTCTGAGTTCGTTGAAATGTTTGTCGGAATGGGGGCAGCTCGCGTTCGAGTTTTATTTAAACAAGCGCAAGAAAAAGCTCCTTGTATCGTCTTTATCGATGAAATTGACGCCATTGGAAAAAAACGTGGAGTGAACCTCCATCAAGGAAACGACGAGCGGGAACAAACATTAAATCAATTATTAAATGAAATGGATGGTTTTGATTCAAGCAAAGGAGTTATCATTTTAGCGGCGACAAACCGTCCAGAAATATTGGACCAAGCTCTTCTTCGTCCTGGACGATTTGACCGTCGTATACCTCTAGAATTGCCGGACCTTTAAGGAAGAGAAGCGATCTTAAAAGTACATTTGAAAAAAGTTGTGGTAGATGAAAATATAGATATTGAAGCGATCGCCAAGGCGACATCTGGAGCTTCTGGAGCAGAGTTAGCCAATATCGTAAACGAAGCGGCATTACGAGCGGTAAGATACAATCGGGATAAAGTCATCCAAGAGGACTTAGAAGAAGCTGTGGAAACAACAATTGCAGGTTATAAACGGAAAAGTACAATTATTTCACCGAAAGAAAAGAAAATTGTTGCTTATCACGAAATTGGACATGCAATCGTTGCTGCGAAACAGTCCCATTCAGCTCCAGTTCAAAAAATTACGATTATCCCACGAACATCCGGCGCTTTAGGGTACACGATGCAAGTGGAGGAAGAGGAGCGTTACTTAATTTCGAAGGAAGAAGCCTTTAATAAAATTGTAACGCTGACAGCTGGAAGAGCGTCGGAGGAGATTGTTTTTAACTCCATTACGACAGGGGCTTCAAACGATATCGAGCAAGCAACAAAATTGGCAAGAGCGATGGTAACTCGATTCGGTATGAGTGAGCGCTTTGGCATGATGGGACTTGAGACGGTAACAAACGTCTATCTCGGAGGAGATGCTTCACTCACATGCTCAGATGAAACGGCAGCAATAGTTGATAGTGAAGTACATAAAATTATTGATGAAGCTTATAAAAAGGCGAAAGATATTTTAATGGCCCATCAAAAGGAGCTTCATAAATTAGCTGATTATTTAATCGAACATGAAACGATTACAGGTGAAGAGTTTATGGAGTTGTTAGAGGAAAACAAATAGGGTCAAAAAACTCGACAATTTTATAAATTGCATTGATTAAAAAGGGCTATCTAAAAGGTATGTTTTGGTGTAGCAACATACAAATTAAGTAGTAAATATTTGATGTGATGATTTGAGTGAAGGGCGGCGACTCCTGCGGGACATGCGTGAGCCGAAGACACCGCAGATGCGAGGTACGAGCATCGAGGCGGCTGCGGCCAAGCCCGCGGAACGCGTCCGCCCGTA
>JAAYHP010000633.1 GCA_012735355.1 Lysinibacillus sp.
AATATAATACTACATTGTTATTTTCAAAATAGACTATACTAATTTTCACTGAAATTCCAAAGATTAAAAGAGCCGCAGCGACTTGTAATATCGGTGCAATTAAATCATATTTTTTTGCAAATTTATAGGAATAAATCATAAAGAGTATTGCAATAACACCCGTAACCATTACAGTAACAAAAGGGTATTTTGTCATAAACATGATGACAAAAAGAGCTAGCGTTACAATGCTTAACAATAATGCGATGATTATTTTTTTTCGCTTTTCCTTTGCTTTTACTGATTTTTTATGACTTATTTCTTGTTGTAAATGCAACTCTTCTCCTTCTGAATATAGAGATAATAAAAAGTCGCAATAATGTTCTGGTAGCAATTTATTTTGCTTCCAAAATAATATTTCATTGAGTATTATTTTTTTTCTTGGATTTTCCATAGGTATTCTCCAAATATGTTTTTTTATGTATATATTAATTCTATCTTATTTTTCCTTTTCCCACATCGATAGAAAGTAGCATCTATTAAAATTTTTCATCTTTTCATAAAAAAAGGCGCCCATATAGGGCACCGATATTATTCTAAAAAGTCTTTCAAACGTTTACTGCGGGATGGATGACGTAATTTTCTTAATGCTTTCGCTTCAATTTGTCGAATACGTTCGCGAGTTACGCCGAAGACTTTACCAACCTCTTCTAACGTGCGTGTACGTCCATCATCTAGTCCGAAGCGTAAACGCAATACATTCTCTTCTCGATCTGTTAACGTGTCTAACACATCTTCTAATTGTTCTTTTAATAATTCATAGGCCGCATGATCAGCTGGTGATTGGGCTTCGTGGTCCTCAATGAAATCTCCTAAGTGGGAGTCGTCTTCCTCACCGATTGGAGTTTCTAGGGAAACTGGCTCTTGAGCAATTTTTAATATTTCACGAACCTTTTCAGGAGTTAAATCCATCTCTTCAGCAATTTCTTCTGGCGTTGGTTCGCGACCTAAATCTTGTAATAATTGACGTTGAACCCGTACAAGTTTGTTGATTGTTTCAACCATATGTACAGGAATACGAATCGTCCGCGCTTGGTCGGCAATCGCACGAGTAATTGCTTGTCGTATCCACCACGTTGCGTATGTGGAGAATTTAAATCCTTTTCTATGGTCAAACTTTTCAACAGCTTTAATTAATCCCATGTTTCCTTCTTGAATTAAATCCAGGAAAAGCATCCCACGACCGACATACCGTTTTGCAATGGATACAACTAACCGCAAGTTTGCTTCTGCAAGTCGTTTACGAGCTTCTTCGTCCCCTTGTTCAATTCGTTCAGCCAATTCAATTTCTTCTTCAGCAGTAAGTAAATCAACACGACCAATCTCTTTTAAATACATTCTTACAGGGTCGTTAATTTTAACACCAGGAGGAACGCTTAAGTCATTTAAATCGAATTCTTCATCACTTGCCTCTTGTTTAGCAAGTGCTTCTTCTTCGAATTCTTCCTTTCCTTCTACTTGGATATCAAATTGCTTTTCCAATTCTTCTGCAAAATGGAAAATTTCCTCTGTTTCCAATTCAAAAGGATTCAATTTTTGAGAAACTTCATCCATTGAAATTCCATCATTTTTTGCTTTTTGACGAAGCTCATTTTTTGCTTCTTCTAATTTTTTTTCTAAAAGTTCTTTTGAACGTTCTGACATATTGTCCGCCATAAACCTTCCTCCTTATTACAACCGATATCGGTTAAATCGCCGATAATGTTTTTCTCAATTCAATGATTCGTTGAACTAATTCTAATGCTTTTCTATGTTCATGCATTTTTTCAGCTTCTTGGGAATCATGCATTAGTTTTTCAATTTCAAGTTCAATACGATATTTTTTCAATTGTTTTAATGAGTCAATTATTTCAGCGTCTTTAAAATTAGGATCACTTTCAACGAGTGCAGCTTCCATCACAATTTTTCGAAGTTCTGAATCGTCGAGACTCTCCAAAAATCGTTGGTAATCACTTGCACCATGCTCTTCATAAAAGCCAATTAAACGAACAAATACCGCAATATACTCATCACGAACAAAAGGTTGCGGTTCATCGCTATTTAATATTTGTTGAACTACATCCATATCAGATAGCATATGCATAAGTAACAACCTTTCAGCACGTTCTGTAGCGGTTAATTTTTTTGATGGGACATCGTTAGTAAATATTTTATTTTTTTGTTCTACTCGTTTATAATTTTTAGAAAAGTCAGCATCTAACTTTCTGAATTGTGCATAAATAGCTTCTTCTGAAATTTTTGTTTCTTTAGCAAGCTCTTTAATATATAAATCACGTTCGATGGGAGAAGTTCTTCCAACAAGCTGTTCTAACACTTCTTGGATATATTGCAACGTATCATTTTCGAATTGAAAATTTTTGTTGCGCCTAGCATACATCATCATAAAAGTCATGTATGCATGAGGTTTTTCCACCGTTTGAACAAAGGACTCAGAACCATATTTACGAATATAGTCATCCGGATCTAATTGATCAGGTAATATGGCAACTTCCACATTCATTCGTTCAGCGTATAGCATCTCAGCAGCTCGTTTTGCTGCTTCCCAACCTGCATTATCACCATCATAACAAATTACAGTTTTCTCTACTAAGCGTTTTAGCCTTGTGATATGCTCTTTCGTTAAGGAAGTGCCCATCGTCGCTACAGCATTGTCTATACCTGCTCGATTTGCTGAAAGTACGTCCATAAAACCTTCCATCAATATGACTTGACGTTTTTTTCGAATGGAGGTTCTAGCCTTGTCCAAGTTAAAAAGTACTTCACTTTTACGAAAAATGGGAGATTCTGGGCTATTTAAATATTTTGGCTCTGATTCTTTCGAATCAAGTATTCGACCTGAAAAAGCAATCACCTTTCCAAATTCATTTCGAATTGGAAACATGACTCGTCCTCTAAACCGATCAAAATAAGTATGGTCATTTTCCTTCTGGATAATGAGTCCGCACTCAACCATTTCGTCTAATGAAAAACCTTTCCTTGTTAGCAAGGTAGTAATGGAATCCCAAGATGGCAATGACCAACCTATACCATAGGATTCGATATTCTCTCTCGTAAATCCTCTTTTTAAAAGATAATTTAACGCCTTTTCTCCATCTTCTGTATTCATTAAAAGATGATGATATACTTCAGCAACAAATTGATGAGCCTCTATCATATTTTCTTCTTTTTGTGAATAATGACGAGAAGGTTTGTCCACACTAGAGTTTTGGATATCTACTTGAATACCAATCCGTTCTCCTAATTTGGACACTGCCTCTGGAAAGGATACATTTTCGATATCCATGACAAAAGTAATAACATTCCCACCTGCTCCACAACCGAAGCAATGGAATATTTGTTTGTCTTCCGAAACAGAAAAAGAAGGTGTATTTTCACCGTGAAATGGACATAATCCAAACCAGTTGCGCCCTCTTTTAGTCAGTTGGATATATTCACTAATTACATCAACAATATCCGACTCATTACGAACTTTTTCAATTATTTCCTCCGGTATAAATCCTGCCATTCCATCACCATCTTTGTTGCTACATAACACAATTCGATAAAATTTTTAAAATTCCTTTCATAAACGACAAAAAAGTTATTTTTTCATTAAAATGATTGTTAGAAATATTTTTACCACAATTTTATCATTATAAAACAAATACTTACAAATTTCCACTATTATTTATAAAAATGGAACGCAAAAAAACCTCCTCTATTTGGAGGGGGTTATTCACTATTTGCTTTAAAATGCTCCAGTCTTTCAATAATGTCATTCGCAGTTTCTTCCACTGCTCGATTCGTTACATCAATTACTTCGCAACCTAATTTATCAACTACTTTATAAAAATGAGCTATCTCTTGTTCAATACGGCTCATTTTTGCATAAATAGCATCGTCACTTAGACCTAATGCGATTAGACGTTGTTTTCGAATTGCATTTAATTTTTCAGGCGAAATAACTAAACCAAAACACTTTTTTGGATTCACTTGAAATAATTCTTCCGGTGGTTCAATTTCTGGTACTATTGGCACATTTGCCACTTTATACCTTTTATGGGCTAAGTACTGTGATAAAGGAGTTTTTGAAGTTCTCGATACACCGATTAGTACTACATCACTTAATAATATTCCTTTTGGATCCCGACCATCATCATATTTCACAGCAAATTCTATTGCTTCCACTTTTTCGAAGTAATCTTCGTCTAATTTATGGACGATGCCCGGTTCCTCAAGGGGTTTTTCATTTAGCTTCAATCCAAAAGAATCGATTAATGGACCCAACAAGTCAAAGCTGTCTACACCATGTTGATGACATAAATCTATCATTAACTGCCGTTTCTGTTTTTCAACAAGGGTAAAAACAATGAACGCATCTTGCATCGCTGCAATTTCAACGATATTAATCAAATGGTCGTCACTAGAAATATGTGGGAACTTCCTGATGATTGTTCCATCAAAATTTGGTCGATACTGGGTTAATGCCGCTTTTGCAACCTGTTCTCCAGTTTCACCGACAGAATCTGAAACAACAAATATTGTTAATTTATTCAAAATAGCACTCCCTTATAAATCGTTTGTTTCAGCTAAAGATATGAAAGCTTTTGTAATATTTGTTTTTGTTAAACGACCAACAATTTCTAACCCATCTTCCTTCTCTTCAACTACTGGTAATGAATCCACTTGTCTTTCAATCAGTTTTTTGGCAGCTCGAATTAAGGAATCATTTTTATGGCAATAAACAATGTTTGGCATTCGTGTCATAATGATATGAACAGGAATTTTTGTTATCGCTTGGGTGCCAATACTTGTTCGAAGCAAATCTTTTCTTGATAGAACACCTTGTAGATGGGATTTGTCATCCACTACAAATAAAGTTCCAACATCTTCTAAAAACTTTTGACAAATCGCATCATATGCAGTCATATTTTCTGATACAACTACAGGCATCGATTGAAAATCTTTTACCTTTAAGTTCATCATTGATTCAGTTACAGAAGCCATTGTTTTCTTGCCGGAATAAAAATAACCGACTCGAGGTCTAGCATCTAAAAATCCTGCCATTGTTAAAATTGCTAAATCCGGTCTAAGTGTTGCTCTAGTTAAATTCAACTGTTCAGCAATCTTCTCTCCAGTGATTGGACCCATCTCTTTAACAATTTGCAGAATTTGATCTTGACGTTTATTGAGCTCTATTGGACTCACCGCCTCAAATAGTGTTATACTGTTTCTTAAATATTATATACTATTTTCTTTATTATTGCTAAGAAAAGTGCTACGTGCTACAATATGGTCACAAAGAAGTTCTATTGAATACTATATTAAAATATTAAAGATTTGGCAATGAGAGGACAATAAGTATCTTTTCACATTAACAGCGAGTAGGAAACGGTGAAAGCCTACACGAAAAGAGAAACGGCACCCTTGAGCCATGCATTAAAAAGAGGATTGCGCATCTTTAAGAAGTGCAATCAAGCGGGGTGGAACCGCGGGTGTGTTATGGATTTACTGCACTCGTCCCCGGGCATTAAAGCCCGGAGATGGGTGCTTTTCTATTTTTATTTAAAAAAATGAAAAAATCAATAGGAGGAACAAAAATGGCTGTGCAATCAATGGAAACAATCGTAAATTTAGCAAAACATCGTGGATTTGTTTTTCCAGGATCTGAAATTTATGGAGGTCTTGCAAACACATGGGATTACGGTCCACTAGGTGTAGAACTAAAAAACAATATTAAAAAAGCATGGTGGCAGAAATTCGTTCAAGAATCACCTTATAACGTTGGACTTGATGCTGCCATCTTAATGAATCCTCGCACATGGGTTGCTTCTGGTCACGTTGGAAACTTCAATGACCCGATGATCGACTGTAAACAATGTAAAGCGAGACACCGTGCAGATAAATTAATTGAAGAAGCTGCCTATGCAAAAGGTGATGAAATTATCGTTGATGGAATGTCTTTCGACAAAATGAAAGAAGTCATGGAACAATACGATGTACACTGCCCTGACTGTGGTGCAAAAGATTTCACTGACATTCGTCAATTCAATTTAATGTTTAAAACTCACCAAGGTGTAACAGAAGGTTCAACAAACGAAATTTATTTACGTCCAGAAACAGCACAAGGTATTTTTGTGAACTTTAAAAATGTTCAACGTTCTATGCG